>JASFYL010000006.1 GCA_030055575.1 Thermoproteota archaeon
ATTGCGTCGACCCCGAGTTCGCATATTTTCTTGGCGACGTCGATGAAGTAGTCGACGGTATGGATGGGGCTTGTAGTGTAGACGACATCCCCGTGGACGATCGCTCCGATGCTCTTTGCCGCTTTGACTGCCACCTTGAGGTTATCGATGTCGTTTAGCGCGTCGAAGACCCTGAATACATCGACGCCGTTTTCGTATGCCCTCTTCACGAATGCCTCGATGACATCGTCCGAGTAGTGCCTGTATCCGACGAGGTTCTTTCCCCGGAGGAGCATAACGACGTTGGTCTTCTTGAGACCCCTCTTTATCTTACGCAGCCTCTCCCAGGGGTCTTCGTTAAGGTACCTCATGCAGGAGTCGAAGGTGGCACCTCCCCATGCCTCCAACCCGTAGAAACCAGCCTCGTCCATCTTCTCTACCACAGGAAGCATGTCTTCAGTCTTTACCCTGGTGGCGAATAGGGACTGCTGTGCGTCGCGTAGAGTAGTGTCGATAACGTTCAGCAATACCAACACCTAGAACCACAGATTAGGCGCATATTTCCATTTATAAAGATATTGCTTAACTAAGTAAAGTACAGCGCCGACACTTGCCGCTAACAGATCAGAAGTCTTTTTCCACAGTTCTTTCCAGCTGTAGTTGGTTTATAGCTACTTTTTAGAAGTGAGTTAAATCTTATATATACCTCGTGCCCAATCTTTAAACAGTTTTCGAAGGTGGAAAAATTGGCCAGAGGAAACAACGAAATACTTGCAAATCTGGAACAGATAGTTGGTCCAGAATATGTGAGCAACGAGGAAGCCGACCTGCAGCCATACACCTGGGACATGACTTGGGCAGAGCCGAGGATGCCCGACTATGTGGTCATGCCCAAGACGGTGACTGAGATACAGCGCGTGCTGAGACTCGCGAACCACCGCAAGATACCGGTGATCCCGTACTGCAACGGCACAAACATTGGAGGTCTATGCGTCCCGGAGGAGGGCGGGATCATACTCGATCTCAAGAAGATGGACAGGATCCTGAAGATCGACCCAGAAACCTGCTATGCCGTGATCGAGCCCGGAGTTAGCCACGCCGCCTTCTCGGCTGCCCTAAAAGCCACAAACCCGCAGTGGAAGGGAGAGGAGTTCAGCAAGGGGTTCGAGTTCGGGTGGGGTGTGCACCCGGCGTCTGCGTCCGTACTCGCGATGGCAATTAACCACGGGATTGGTCACTTGAATGGCAGGATTGGTATCAACAGCCAGCTGATTTCTAGCATGGAGGTCGTCCTCCCTACCGGCGAAGTAGCCAAGATCGGTTCCTGCGCCTACTCCGATTCGTGGCACTCGTTCCTGCCACTGCCGCGCATGGACGGTCTCTTCACGGGGTGGCTTGGAACAACTGGCATAGTCACAAAGCTAGGCGTCTGGATCTTCCCGATCCGACCTTACAGGGATGTACTTACGATAGCTGCAGCGAGCGCAGAGGATATCACCAAGTACATGGTGCGCTGGCGCCACTACTCGCTCTGTGACGAGGTCACCGCTGTGAGCTGGTGGCTTGCCCAGATACCCATCGTCTTCCCCTACAGCCCGAAGCCTGCGGACGCGCCGGAGTTCTTCAGCTATACTGTCATCTCGGGATGGAGCGAGGAGGAGCTCGCGTACAAGCGGAAGATGTGGAAGGAGGTTGTTGAGAAGGAGAGAGCTAAGGGGACGAAGCTCATCGACTTCGAGTACCCGCCTGAGGCCAAGAAGGGAAGGACAGAGCTTCCAAGCAGGATCGTAGGATCGACTAAGAACTACTCAAAGTCCTGCGGTGGAGGCATCGCCTGGCCCGGCACCTTCGCTCCTTGCAGGAGCTGGCCCATACTCTACGAGAAGTGGAAGGAGATCTACATCAGGCACGGTCTGTCGCCCGCTACGAGGTTCACCGACTACCAGGGTGCCCACTACGGGATGCTTCGCTGCATGACGCCGTTCAACAAGCGCGATCCCGCCTCTGTCCAGGCTGCAAGGGACGCGATGGTCGAGTGCGTCAGGGCTGGAATTCCCGAGGGCATGCTCCCGTACAAGCCTCCGGTTGAGTACCAGAACGAGCTCAACGCGGTCGCAGACGCCGGCTATATGTACCTGATGGCTAAGATCAAGGACATGCTAGACCCCAACAACATAATGAACCCAGGCAAACTGGGCATACGTTGAGGAGGCGAAAGAAATGTCCCACCTACTCAAGAACAAGGAACTGAAAGAGCTAGCAAAGATATACGACTATGTCTCAATGTGCACGCACTGCGGCAACTGCAAGTACGGCTACGAGTACGGCTCAGCCTCTAACTTCGCCGCGATGCTCTGCGTTCAGGGCGAGAAATTCAACTTTGATTCCTACCGTGGTAGCAGGGGGAAGGTCTCCCTCGCTAGGTCACTGCTCCACAACCGCATAGGCTGGTCGGACAAGGCGGCGCACGTACTGTTCACCTGCACCTCCTGCGGTGCCTGCCAGCAGATGTGCGAGACGGACATAAAGCCCTGGATCCTGAGGATGTTCGAGGCGCTGAGGTACGAGGCTTGGAAGCAGAATGTCGCAATCCCAGAGAACATCAAGGCATGGAGCTCCACGATCGGGACGCTATACAACCCATACAAGGAACCCCACGAGAAGAGGCTGGACTGGCTCCCGAGCGACTTGAGGTACTCGATGCCTACCAAAGCCGAGTACATATACTTCGCGGGCTGCACAGCCTCCTACAGGCGCAAGCAGATAGCTAGGGCGACGGTGAGTCTGCTAAGGAAGCTCAAGGTGGATTTCACAGTGGTAGATGACGAGTGGTGCTGCGCTTCGCCCCTTCTTAGGACAGGGCAGTACGACTTGGCTGCCAAGTTCGTCGAGCACAACAAGGCACTCCCGGAGAAGTACGGTGCTTCTGGGTTCATCACCACCTGCTCGGGCTGCTACAGAACGCTCGGTAGGGACTACACGATGGACGCGCCAGAGGGCTACGCGGACAAGTATGGCAAGATGACCGGAGTTAAGGTACTGCACACCACGCACCTGATCGAGGAGATGCTCAATAAGGGCGAGATCGAGTTCACCGGCAGGTTCGACAAGAAGGTGACCTACCACGACCCGTGCCACCTCGGTAGGCACGCAGAGGTCTACGAGACTCCAAGAAACGTGCTCAAGGCCGTTCCAGGTCTACAGCTCGTCGAGATGTACAGGAACCGCAAGTTCTCATACTGCTGCGGTGCGGGCGGCGGTGTGAGGGGAGGATTCGCCGACTACTCGCTAGAGACCGCAGGTAAGCGCGTAAGGGAGGCCGAGGCTACAGGTGCGGAGCTGGTGACAAGCGCTTGCCCGTTCTGCTACACCAACCTGGCTGACGCGATAGAGCTGAACAAGTCACAGCTGAAGATGGAAGACATCGTGGAGATAATCGAGCCAATAGTTAGGCGGAAGTAACTTCCACTCTATTTTTTTCCTTTTTAGATTCTTTTTCTTGGAGTCTTTTTACCCCCCCAAAGTATAATAAACTGGAGCTTTTTTCCCTGTCATATGGATCTCTTTTTTATTGATGCTCCTCTCGACCCGGATGAGCGGGAGTCGAGCCTAGCCCGCAAGCACAAGATGATGGCAAGGGGCTACGCAGACCTAGTCTATCGAGATCCGTTCGATGGCATGGCGAACGAGCTAACTGGAGTCGGCTCTGGAACGGTGCGGTTGGAGGTGGAGCCTTGGCTCCTCCCGACACCGCCGGATAGCATGTCATTCATGCTGACCGTTGAGAATTTCGTTGCTTTTGTCGATTCCAACGGCTGCCTGGAATATGCTAGGAGGGCGGGCGAGTTGGTTCGGCAGAACCTCCCCAGAATCCCGGTCATCTTCGGAGTAGATCACTCCCTTACAGGAGGGGCTGTGGAGGCAATCGCAAAGGAGGTCGGCGGAGAGTCCTTGAGACTGATAATCTTCGACAGCCACTTCGATTTCATCCTTCCCACCATCAGGTGCGGTCTGATACAGTACGACCTAGAGACTAACCCGGCGACGAAATTCTCCAAGAATGACCCTTTCATATTCAACAGACCAGACAGCTACAACGCAGACTCCTTCCTCTACTACCTGCTCGGAAGGGTTCCGCATGAGAACATCTACATCGTGGGGGTCTCAGACTACCCCCCTAGAGAAGCGGAGGAGATAGACGACGAGCGGGTAAGTAGGTATGTCGACTTCTACAAGGGAATCGAGGCATCAGGAGTACATGTATTGACGAAGGAGAAGATACTCAAGAAACCGAGGGAGGTCCGAGAGCTCCTCTCCAGCACTGCACTGCCCTACACTTATCTGTCAGTGGATGTCGACGTATGCTCAAACACCTCGATCAGGGGGGCCCGTTTCCTAGACTACCACGGCATATCCCACTCTGATCTCTATGACCTCGTGGCCTCCGTACGCAAGTCGTTTGCACATTCTAAGCTTGTGGGGCTGGACTTTATGGAATTCGATGTCTATAGCGCGGGCGCAGTCCACGCGGGGAAGCAAGACCGAACCTACCCGATAATGGCAGAGGCGTTCAGGAGGCTGGTGCAGCCTCACTATCTGTGAAGAATAGTTATACTAATATCCCTGATCCCCCCAATATTTAAGGGGGTAAGTTTTTGAATCTGCCACTACAACTAGGGATTTTGGACTCAGCGAACACTTTAATAATCGCATTCGTCGTCCTCGTGATAATTATCTGGATACTCTCTTCTTCAATAAAGATTGTTAAGGAGTATGAGCGAGCAGTAATCTTCCGACTTGGTAGGCTGCTAGGCGCCAAGGGTCCGGGTCTATTCCTTATCATACCTTTTGTTGATGCCTTCAGGAAGGTTGACCTGAGAGTCCTCACATTTGACGTTCCGAAGCAGGTGGTCATAACGAGGGACAACATAACCATCAGTGTAGACGCGGTCGTCTACTACAGGGTCTTTGACCCAAACAAGGCAATAACCCAGGTCGAAAATTTCGTACTGTCTACAAACCTTCTCGCGCAAACAATGTTGAGGGACATACTCGGGCAGGTCGAGCTCGACGAAATACTGGCAAAGCGCGAGGAGCTTAACAAGAAGCTCCAGCAGTCACTGGATGTGGCGACCGATCCTTGGGGCATAAAGGTGACTGCAGTCGTCATAAAGGATGTTACCATCCCTGAAAGCCTCCAGAGGGCGATAGCTAAACAGGCGGAGGCCGAGCGCGAGAGGAGATCCAGGATTATTATCGCTGAAGGCGAGCAGCAGGCAGCGCAGAAGATGCTCGAGGCTGCCGAGCTCTACAGCAGGGCGCCGATTGCCATGAGGCTCAGGGAGTTCCAGATGATAACCGAGGTCGCTAGGGAGAAGAACTTAGTCGTCATATCGAGCTCGGGGTCCAGTGATGTCGCAAACATAGCTGGCATCGCAAAGGCGGTTCAAGAGAAGAAGTGAGCGCGCGGGTGATCCCAATTAGGTCGTCCGTTGGCTGGGCAACCCTGCTTTTTCTAATCTTCTTCTCGTCGGCACTTTCAACTACAAACGCCCTCTCTTCAGATGCCAGGGTTCTCCAGTTCCAGATAACTGGGACAATCACTGTGGCACACGCCGACGCTTTCGCCGATGCGGTGGGAATCGCCGAGAGAGAACATTACGGCGGAGTGATACTAATACTTTCCACCCCCGGCGGCAGCGTCGATGCAATGATGAGGATAAACTCCATCATCGACAACTCCAAGGTTCCCATAATCGCATATGTGTACCCCGCAGGATCAGCGGCTTGGTCTGCTGGGACCTACATACTTATGGCATCACACATCGCGGCGATGGCTCCGAACACCGTAATAGGATCGTGCCAGCCCGTATCATACTCGCCGCTGGGAAGTGCGCCTGTAGAGGATGACAAGGTCATCAACGCGCTAGTTGCGGTGATGAAGACACATGCGGAGGCTAGGGGGCGGAATTCGACACTCGCGGAGGAGTTCGTAACGAAGAATACAAATGTCAACGACCAGCAAGCACTCGAATACGGAGTGATAGAGTACCGGGCAGAGAGCCTCCAAGCACTCCTATCTGCCGTCGATGGCTTGGTAGTTCCCCTCTCTAACGGTCCTTTCATATTGAACACAAAAGATGCCTTAGTAGTGAATTATTCGTTCAGGCCCAGGGAATCTATCTTGAACGCGATCTCGGACCCAACGGTCTCCAGCATACTCTTCTTGGTCGGTCTATTCGCGCTCATATACGGATTCTCGGCACCAGGTCATGGCGGAGAGATACTTGGGGGTATCGCTATACTGCTCGCCCTGCTCGGGATGGGGTTCGACATAAACATCCTCTCCGTAGTCATGATGATAGTGGGCGCGATACTCCTTATCTACGAACTCGCAACTCCTGGGTTCGGAGTCTTCGGGATCGGGGGGGTGATCATCCTCACCTTTGGGACACTTTTCCTGGTTCCGTTCAGCCCCGAGAAGTGGGCAGTCTCTGCAGACTGGTACAACATCTTCACTTACCTGATAGTTTCAGTGGCCCTCTGTATTGCAGCCCTCTTCCTCTTCGCAGCGATCAAAATCCTCCAGATCAGGCGGAGACCCCCAACCGTCGGCACAATGCTTGGAGACGTAATCGTCCCCACCGAGAACGCGAAGCCTGGAGAGGTAATCTTCGTGATCTATAGGGGAGAATACTGGCAAGTGAAGTGCAAGGATGGGATTGTCTCCGGGAAGAGGTACAAGATCGCGGGGAAGGAAGGGCATGTCCTTGTGCTGGAGGAGATCAAGTGACCTCTTTGGATACATTTAAAAAATTGGGCTCACGTTTATACTTGGGGGAGGACTTTTGAGAGAAGATGTATCCATTGTAGAAGTCGAGAGTATTGCAGCCAAGAATCCCGCCCTGCTCTGCGGACTTCCTGATGTTGGGCTCGTTGGTATAATCTCTGTCTCACATATAATAAAGGAACTCGGGATGAATGAAGTGGGATATATCGATTCCGAGCTCTTCCCACCTTTAGTCGTCTTCCACCAGGGAGAGCCAACTTACCCGATTCGGATCTTCCAGAAGGAGGAGATCCTAGCGGTCTTCTCCGAGACGGCACTGCCCCCCGAGTCGCTATATCCCCTCACCAAGATGATCGTCTCTTGGGCGAAGGAGAAGGGAGTGTCAATGGTCGTCTCCTTAGGGGGGATTGGAGTGCCCAACCGGATAGACATCGATGAGCCTAAGGTGTACGGGGCATCCTCCACGCAAGAGCTCAGGGAAAGGGTTCTACAGAACGGGATAAGCCTGATGGAGGAGGGCTTCCTTGTCGGGCCTTATGGACTGATTGCCAAGCACTCGAAGGCGCTCAAGGTGCCGAACCTCATCCTACTCGCGGAATCCTTCCCCAACTACCCGGATCCTGGAGCGGCAGCCAGCGCTGTAGAGGCCCTCAAGAAGTTTGTGCCACTACCGGTAGACATGAAGAGCCTAAGGGATCGCTCAGAGGAGATCAGGATGAACGCGAGGGAGCTGATGCGCAAGACTGCGGAGCATATGCAGAAGATGGGCAAATCCCAAGAGTACGAGCTCCCGCTAATGTATGTTTAGCCATGGGTGTAGGAGATGAGTGGAGGGGTGGAAATGGTGTTCCCAACGGACTATCACGACATCCATGCGCGGCTTAGAGCCTACATGGACGGGTGCCTTGAACCTCTGACCGAAGTACAGGAAACTGAGAATGAGCTGATAGTAAGGGTGGATATGCCTTGCGTTAGGAGCAAGGACGAGATCAGCGTTAACTTGACAGAAGACACCGTCAGTGTTGAGGCTCGCATGGAGAAGAGCGTCCAGTACGAGCGGTGGGGGACCTTCCAGCGGGCAGTTCGCTTCTTTAAATACTCAAAGACCTTTACGCTTCCGGTGAAGGTGGATCCTGAGCGCGCCCGAGCGAGGTTCGTGAAGAACGTGCTTGAGCTGCGCCTCCCGAAGAAGGGGAAGGTATTCCGGATCGAAATTCACTGAACCAAGTGTGGCTGCGCTTGCGCCTTCAGCGGTTAAGCCGTTATAGAGCTGATGGTTTGGGTAGCTGTATGGAAGGATCATCGGTCTAATCAGAAAACTTCGCCAGAGGAGCTACCCTGCCTTTGCTGAGTCGAGCCGCAGCATTACCGACTTTATTATCTCAATGCTGTCATAGAACTCCTCGATCGAGACATTCTCCATGGGCGTATGGTCCAGTTTGGAGTTGCCAGGTCCGTAAACGACCGAGTGTGTCCCAGTGATCCTGACAAAGTCGTTAACATCGCTCGTGCCGCTCTTCCTGAGCAGTTTCCCCTCCCTTCCTCCAACATCCCTGATGGACTCCAGGAATGCCTTGACGAGAGGAGATTCAGGGTGCTCTTCGAAAGGGGTGTTCTCATCCTTGAACTCGATGGAGATCTCTGCCTTTCTCTCCCCTTTTTTGAAGTCTTCGATCTTATTGATTATTTCCTGCTTCAGCGATTCAACGCTCTTGCATGAAGGTACCCTGACGTCCGCGGTAACCTCGCAGAACCCGGGGACAGTGTTGTCCTGAGTGCCTCCCCTGATAAGCGTAACGCAGAGCGTGGGAGAGCAGAATAGATCGCTCTCTTCATCCCCCCCTTTCCTCCCCTCCCATTCGTCATCCAACCCCTTAAGGACCTCGACAAGTCGCGTGCCCACGTAAATGGCATTTTCGAAGTACCTCGGCGCACTCGCGTGTCCTGGAGACGTCTTAACCGAGGTCGTGAAGACGATCCTGCCCTTGTACCCGACGGTCACTCCGTAAGTGCCGCTCGGCTCGCCGAATATCGCGTAGTCGAAGCTCTCACAGAGCCTTGATAGGAAGTGCCTCATGCCCCCGCTCTTGCCCTCCTCGTCGACGACCGCCAAGGTCACCACCTCTCCACTACCCCCCTCTTCGATGTAACGCCTCCCAGCGCATATGAGTGCTGCCAATGGGGACTTTGCATCAACTGCCCCCCTCCCGAAGATCACCTTGCCCCTCCTCTTGACCTCTAAGAATCCTTCAACCGTGTCCATGTGCCCGCAGAGCAGGAATTTGGGTCTACCTGAACCCAGGCGCCCTTCGACATTCCCTACCCCGTCGACTCTGACCCTGTAGCCGAGGGCTTCCATCTCCGAGGCTAGGAACCTCGAGATTTCCCCCTCGCCCCCGCTGGGGCTGTATATCTCGAGCATCCTAGTGAGAAGCCGCTCTGGGTACCCGTCTTCCAACCTCAGGCACCCGCCCCGATCCTCTTCCTTTCTTCTTCCCTTATCGCCCCAGTTATCGTCTGGACGACGATGTCTGCCTCAGCGCTGTTCAGGACTAGGGGCGGAAGGAGCCTCAGGACAGTCTTCCCGGCTTCGAGTGCTATCACCCCGTTCTTTAGCGACCTGAGTATCACGTCCATTACTTCGAACTTCATGTCCACTCCTATCATTAGCCCTAAGCCGCGCACCTCCCTGACAATCTTGCTATCCATGTTTGATAGCCCCTTCTTCAGCCGGTCTCCAATGATGCGGGCGTTCTCGACAAGCCCATCTTCAAGTAGGGCGTCTACGGCTGCGGCGCATGCCGCGCACGCGAGCGGGTTCCCGCCGAAAGTGTTTGAGTGCTCTCCCCTCTTCAATGCGCCCATGATGTCCTCCCTGGCAAAGGTAGCCGCGATCGGGAGACCCCCGCCGAGGGCTTTGCTCGAGCAAAGGATGTCTGGCTTCACACCGAAGTGTTGGTGAGCCCAGATCTTTCCAGTCCTTCCAAAACCACTCTGCACTTCGTCTAGGACGAGCAACACCCCCTTCTCATCACAGACCTCCCTGAGCTCCCTTAGGTAGTCCCGAGGCGGAAGGTTTATGCCTCCCTCACCCTGCACGGGCTCGACGAAGACTGCTGCTGTGTTCCCGTCGATCGCTTCCCTTGCCCTGTCTGCCTTGCCGTAAGGCGCAAACTTGACACCCTCTAAGAGGGGCATGAAAGGCTCCCTGTATTTTGAAGCCCAAGTCAGCGATAGCGCTCCCATGGTCTTCCCGTGGTACCCGTTTACTGCGGCCACGAAACCCTTCTTCCCTGTGAACTTGCGCGCGAGCTTTATCGCTGTCTCAACCGCTTCTGCCCCGGTGCTGGAGAGGAATACTCTGTCAGTCCCCTCGGGTTTTATCCTATGGAGCCTCTCCAGGCACTCCTCCCTTGCTTCGCTGTAGAATGACCCATGGCACGTGATAAGCCTAGCAGCCTGTCTACGGATCGCTTCGACCACCTTCGGGTGGCAGTGCCCGAGGAGTGCTACCCCATAGCCGCAACTGCAGTCTATGTACTCCTTGCCCTCGCTATCCCAGACCTTAGCCCCCTCGCCCCTCACAAGCGTCACTGGTCTCTTCCAGAAAGTGTCCGCAAGGAATGTGTCCTCAAGCCTCACAGCGAGACCACCGTCCCCCTAATGCCTTCCAGCGCAGAAGAAATCGGTTTCTCAACAAACCCCGAAGTGATTAGTGCTTTATTTACGCCTCCCTTCACCGCCTCAACTGCGGCGTGGATCTTCGTGCTCATCCCTGGACCGATCCTCTCGAGGAGGCTCTCGACTTCGAGCGCCCCTATCCTCCGCAAGACCGTCCCCCCATCCATGACCCCTTCCACATCGGTCAGGTAAACCACAGCGTCGGCTTGGATTGCCCTTGCCACGCTAGCTGCTGTCCTGTCGCCATCGACGTTTAGTGGTTCGAACTCCAATCCCATTGCTAGGGGGGAGATGACTGGTACATACCCCCCGGAGAGGAGCGCCTCCAGTAGGGAGCCATTCACCTGCGTTATCTTCCCTGTGTATCCGCCCTCTATTGCCCTCTTCCTACCACTCTCATCTACAACGACGAGCCTCTTCTTCCGCTCAGCCCTTAGCAGCCCTCCGTCGAAGCCCGAGAGCCCGACCGCATTTATCCCGAACTGCTGCATTACCCCGACGATCTTTGTGTTTATCATCCCAGCCATGACCATCGCGTATATCTCGGCGGTCTCCCTGTCAGTATACCTGCTCTTGAACCCCTCTGGGGAAACCACGAACGTCTGCTCCTTTCCCAGCCTCTTGGCAAAGTCTGTGACGATGTCGCCCCCTCCATGGATTACCACGATGCGGTTCTTCTTGGCTATATCCCCGAGGTCCTCGAGGAGGGGCCTGTTTAGCTCCTCTCCCTTCAGGAGATCCCCCCCAATCTTGATGGCGATCTTCTGGCTCATATCGGCCTGACCCCTGCTTGGTCAATCCCTGTCCGCTCGTCAACGCCGATCATTATATTGAAGTTCTGGATAGCCTGCCCCGCTGCTCCCTTTATGAGGTTGTCTATCGCCCCGAATGTTATCATCCTGTTAGTGTGCGGATCGAGCTCGAAACCGACATCACAGAAGTTCGACCCCACGACGTTCTTTGGATCAGGGAGCATGTGGAGCCCGCGTTGGTCCTTTACAATCCGCACGAACGGCTCCTTCTGGTACATCTCCCTGTAGATCTTCCAGAGCTCCTGGTTGGTGACCTCCCTCGTGAGGAAGGAGTGGCCAGTCGCCATGATCCCCCTCACCATGTCCACCGCATGGGGGGTCATTGCGACCTTGACTTCCCCAGAACCGAGGCGTGAGAGCTCCTGCTCTATCTCTGCCGTGTGCCTGTGCATCGAAGGCTTGTATGGTCTCACTAGTCCGGAGTGCTCCGGATGGTGACTCGCGATACTGACGGATGCCCCAGCCCCAGAGGACCCTATCTTCGCGTCAACTACCACTCTGTTCTTCTCCACCGCCCCCGTTCTTATGCACGGAGCGAGGCTCAGGATGCTAGCAGTGGCTATGCACCCTGGGTTGGCGACGAGGCTAGCCCCCCTTATCTCATCCCTGTGAAGCTCAGGCAGTCCGTAAACAGCCCTGTCCAAGAGGTCTGGGAACGGGTGCTCCCACCCATACCACTTTGGGTAGTCCTCCTTTTTCAGCCTGAAATCTGCACTCAGGTCGATCACCCTGACCCCTGCCTCCAACAACCTCTTCGCTACAGGTGCCGATGAGCCGTGGGGGAGGGCAAGGAATGCGAATTCGCACTCCGATGCTACCTTTTCAAGGTCTGGTTCTACGAACTTGATGTCGGTTAGCTTCCTGAGATGTGGGTGTAACCTGTAGACTGGCTCGCCCGCGTTCTCCCTTGAGGTAGCGATCTTCACCTCTGCGTCGGGGTGATTTATGAGCAACCTGAGGAGTTCTCCCCCGGTGTAGCCCGAAGCACCTATGATGCCGACAGACCTCATCTCTTACCCTCCCTAATAGCGTAATCCACAATCATGCCAGGTATGTCGATACCTGTTGCCGGGACTGTATTTTTAAACTCGACGGTGCTGTTTATTTCGTGGACGACCAGCCTTTCACCGTCTTCCATCATGTCGACCCCGAAGACGCCTCCCCCGACCGCATCAGCCGCCTTGAGTGCCAGTTCCCTTATCTCAGGTGTGATCGGGCACCTCTCGACCTTCCCTCCGCGTGCTGTATTTGTTCTCCAGTCGTCCGTATTGTTGACCCTGTAGATGGCGACAGGCACATCCTCGCCTATGACAAAGACCCTGAGGTCTCTCGGCGGACGTTTCACCATCTCTTGGGCATAGTAGATCTGGTAAAGCGGGAACATCATCTCCCGGTGTTCGAGCGCCACGGTCGCAGAGGTCTTGTCCTTCAATAGCGAGACGAGCCTCCCCCAGCTCCCTACAACTGGCTTCAGTATCGCAGGGTACCCCAGCTCATCTAGCGCTCTGATTGTTGCCTCAGGCGTGAATGCCAGGTATGTCCTCGGGGTTGGTATCCCTGCCTTTTTGAATATGATCGTGTTCATCACTTTGTTGCCGCAGAGCTCGGCTGTAGTGTACTTGTTGATAACCTTTATCCCGTAGCTCTCGAGCGCAGCCGCGGCGTGCAATCCCCTGAAGTGGCTCACGCACCTTTGGAGGACAACATCCCCGATTCCTGATGGTCTCTCCTTTGATGTCAGGTCAAAGTACACCTTCTCAGCATTAAGCAGGCTGAAGTCGATTCCCTTTCTCACACAGGCGTCATGGAGCGCCTTCTCCTCCCACCGCATGTGGTCGAACAAGATGTTCAGTTTGGTCATCCCTCTCGTAACCCCAGACAACTAGATTCGAAAGACGAAGTTATTTAAGCATTTCGACTCTATAATATGGTTGTTTTGATGCGTTTTTAGTATTAAAAACTACGAAAATCAAACCCAAGATCTGAGGACTATCATCGAGTTTGTCTTAATCACTCCCTCGATCTTCCTGACCTCGTCGATGTTCCTGTTGACCTCCTGCATCGAGCCACCTGAGATGAGCGCCACGATATCAACCTCCCCAGCCACCTCCAGCACCATGTCTACTCCTTCTATCCTCTTTATCTCCTGCGCGACAAGAGGATTTGGTCTGGAGGGTTGTACTGAAACAAGTATGATCGCCTTTACTTTCTCTCCTGTTTCGACCTCTACCGTGAACCTCTTAATTATGCCCTCCTGCTGGAGTCTCTCGGTCCTCTTCCTTACAGCTGCCTCTGATAGACCCACCTCCTCTGCTATCTTTGTGAAGGGGATTCTTGAGTTCTCTTTGAGCATGCCTAAGATTTTCCTGTCCACTTCGTCTGTCTGGTACAACTTGCTCCCACCAATTCTTCGATGGATCCGATTTCTCCTCCTTGGCAAGGGAGGTATGTTTACTACTGCTACACTACATATTTGTTTTTTGGAAGGTTTTTCCCCTAAAGACCGCCTACCATTTGTGCGCAATTAAGATAAACGCGGCTGGGAATTCAGGACATTGTTGAGTTGGCGCATGAGGTAATGCGGGGAACCCAGACAAGAACTTCAAGAATGCCATTATTAAATAAAAAGTGCACATTCACCGATGAGGTTGAGATCACTGGCCTCGCAACAAAAAACAAATAACTATCGAATACGATCTTTGCAGGCGATGTCGAGTTCTTGATCTTTTGGAGATGGGCTGTTTGGGAGATCCTAGTGCGGAACACACCGCAACTCGTTCTTGGACCAAGGTATCTTCTATCGAGATCCGGGTCGAACCTCCCCAGATAGAGCCCTTGGCAAACTATCTTATAGGCGTTCTAGAAAGGAACCCTTACCTTAGCCAGCTGACAAAATCGACACACGCCGATGGCGTCTTGATCCAGTACCGCCTCATTGCTAGCGACGGCAGTCTCCTCGATGTCGCCGTCAAGATCACCGCTGATCGCACATTGGTCTATTACGCCCCGTACCCTGAAGGCTCGGCTAGCAACAAGGATCTTGTTGAGCTAGACATGGAACTAGAGACTATCCTGAGGTCTTATTTCCAAGACCAGAGCAAGTCATCATTGTATCTCGTCTTCTCCCCTAAGATGAATATCCTGCCAGGTGCTAAGGAGAGGGGAATAAAGAAACTCTTGGCTTCGGTCGTATTCGGGAACATATTGTACCTTTTCCTGATAATACTCTTCGCAGGGCTGGTGCTTTACCAATTCTTCTATGAGTACACCCCCCTACTCCTTGTCGCTATGCAGTTTGTTATCGTCTTCTTCGCTAACAACCTGATTGCTGCACGCGGGGAGTTCGACATAACTCCAGAAAACCATTCGATCCACATAGCTGAGCTGAGGATGAAGCGACAAGAGTTTGACCAGGTTCTTAAGAGCTGCCTTCCCAAGATAAGCGAGATCAAGAAGAAGATCTACGATTCGACACTCGCGCTAGGTAACGAACTGGACGAGAAGACTGTGGTGAGGATACTGAACGATTACGGGGCAGCCTGCACCCCCGAGTTCGTGAGGATCAAGACAGTCAACGTTTACAACATCGTGAGCGATCTTTCACGTAGGTTTGGGTTCAAGGAGCCCCGCATCACGCTTTTGAACGTTTTGCCTCCGAACGCTGCTGCTACTGGAGTATCTCCAAGACGTGCAACGGTCTTGCTCACCACGGGTCTGATAGCTGGCATGGAGGAGCCCGAGATAAAGACCGTCCTAGCACACGAGTTCAGCCACATCAAGGCCCGGGATCCCCTTGTACTTCTGAGCCTTGCGACCGCTGAGTACCTTACAAGGGTCTACATTGTCTGGCCAGCTTTGTTCCAATTCGGCCTGATAGTTACCTTCCTGTACCTCTTCCTCTCATTCACCATCCTCTTCTTCGTGGCAAAATTCCTGGAGGCGCGTGCGGATCTTGATGCCTCTGTTGCGACTGGGGAACCGAAGCTCCTCGCCTCCTCGCTGAGGAAGCTGGGTCTGTGGAAATACCAGTCTAGGGTCTTCGAGATGGTAAACACTGGTGAATGGCTGAAGTGGGACCCACACCCGCCCCTCTACTACCGGATCAGAGTACTCGAATCGCTGGATACCTCGAGGCTTAGACACACATTCATCGAGGCCGTGAGGGGATGTATTAAGGGATTCATAGCCTCCTTCAGTGACCGATAAGCCTTTAGGTCTCATCCCAGCTAGGCATTCAGGTTCAATTACTGAGATAGTGCCTGCCTCCTCTTGAGAAGCATATATGCTAATGTTGCGATCCCGACGCCAACTGAGACCACTGCCAGGGGTCCAAATATTGTGGACAGAGGTGAGTTGGGCACAGTCTGCGAACAGAGAAGGCTGTATTCGTTCTTCTGAAAGTCATAGCTGCGGTTATCTAAAGCTTCGCCTGCTGCCTGGATGTACGCCCCACTTTCCGAGTTGCTTGTGGCAAAAAGAGGCAAGTACGCCAACAGAAATCCTAACATAATCGCTGTAAGCACCAGGGCAAACGATTTCAATCTCAAACACTAATAGTGACTACCCTTCCAGCAATTTAACTCTATTTTTTAGAACATCCGATCAGGGCGTCTACAAAAGGGAGATGGTACACGGAAATAAAAATAAATCTAAAAAGGTCTTCGCCTGAGCGCGCGGAGCGTCTCCACCCAAAAGATCAGACAAGCCGTGAGACCGAAGACGAGGGTCACAAGAGTCTGCGAGTCGAGCCTTATCGGATATATTGCAATGTAGGTGAGTAGCATCGTAGTGAACAATACCGAGTAGAAGAAATATCTGGGGATCATCATGCCCATGAACCTAACAAAGTCAGAGAGGATCTCTACACTAACGTTCTTCGCGGGCGCATATGATCCCTCCTCGGTCTTTTCTACTAGTCCCATCCCCCGAAGCTTTTCAATGTGATACGCTGCAACGCTAGGGCTGCTTAACCCAAGCTCCCTCATCACCTCCCTGGGACCAATTCCCCTCTCTCCGTGCCTCAAAAGCACCCAATAGACTCGGAGTGTCGTCCCCTTCAGCTCTGCCCTCGCCCTGTCGTCCATGCTTCAAAGTAGACTCTGATTTTATAAATCCTTAAGCCCATCTCCTTTAGGTATTCGCATTTACATACGCTCATATTTCAAGTCTTAAACCTGGCTGATGCCTTTTAGACCTAAAGATGTGACCGATTGACAAGACAAGAAATGAAATAAATCCCGCCCCAGATAACGGAATATGTATGCCAAGGACAGGGGTCGCCCAGCTGCCTCTCCACGGTGGCTATGCCCCGGCATGGCTCATCAGGAGGATGGAGCGGCTGGCGGAGGAGATCGTACTGATCATTGTAGATGAGTTCGGCAGGGACGAGTTTTTAAAGAGGGTCTCAGACCCGTTCTGGTTCCAGGCACTTGGTTGTGTGCTCGGCTTTGATTGGCACTCGTCAGGCGTAACCACCGTGACAACTGCTGCCCTTAAGGAGGCAGTAGACCCCGAAAGCACAGGCATTGCCATCTGCGGGGGGAAGGGAAAGCGCTCAAGGGAGACCATAGAGGAGATCTCATCAACGGGAGAGCTGCTCGGCCTCTCGACTTCTACCATCGAGGAGCTCAAATACGCAAGCAGGATGGGCGCGAAGGTCGACACAGCAGCTATACAGTCTGGGTACACACTCTACCACCATTCTTTCATATTAACAGAGGATGGTAAGTGGGCTATCGTACAGCAGGGGATGAATCCAGAAAACAGGATGGCTAGGCGTTTCCACTGGGTATCCGACTCACTAGTGAGCTTTGTCGTGGAGCCCCACAAGGCTATAGTCGGGACATCGAGCAGAGCTCAGGTTCTGAACATGACCGCCAAGGAGGCTGAGGGTTGCCGCAAGGCGTCTGTGGATCTGGTAAGGGGAGACCCCGCGAAATTGAGGGGGAGCATGGTTAGTCTGAAGGATCAGGCGCAGAGGACACTTTGCGAGTGGACGGGAGAGCGGTTGCTGGTGATGCCTTGGTCGATCAACTGGAAGGCATTAGAGGCCGCCTACAACAGGCAACCAAAGAACTACGAGGAACTGATAAGCCTCGAGGGTATCGGTCCTTCCACCGTGAAAGGGCTCGCACTAGTTTCTGAGCTGATCTATGGTGAACCCCCAAGCTGGAGAGATCCGGTGAAGTATTCCTTTGCCTTCGGTGGGAAGGATGGGGTACCTTTCCCAGTTAGGCGCAAAGAGATGGACGAAGCCATAGAGATACTTCGACTTGCGATTGAATCCTCAAAGGTCGGGGACAGAGACCGACGTAACGCCCTGAGGAGACTAGCTGAACTAGAGTCAGCAACTGGCAGGTGATCCGTCCACCGGTCCTTCCAAACATTTTCAGGTACATCTTCTAGGCAATCGTGCTGTTCGCCGCCAAATAATGCTTAAATATCTCATGGGATGTCTTTATTTCTGGAGGAGGAAAGGGGTGCCTGGCGTTCGGAGGGCTTGCGTTTATTGACATTCTTACAACGCACCCTGTAGCTCCTGGATTTTCCAATGTTTCGGAGGTAGATTGGAGATGCAAGTGGTAAGAAGGGATAGCCTTTACATCCTCTGAGGGGTTTTTCCAGCCAGAGATAGAGAGGATGGATAGGGACTCCATCAAAAAAATGCAGATAAAGAAATTGTCCGCTGCCTTGAAAAGGGCAGAAAAGATACCGTTTTTGAGGGAAAGGATTAGGGAAAGGCGAATCGGCGGAGTATCTGACCTCGGAGATGTCGCTAAGCTTCCATTCACGACGAAAAAAGACCTTATAAACGCTTTTCCTTTCGGCGCCCTCGCAGTCCCGCTCAACCGGGTCTTGAGGATCCACACGTCCTCAGGGAGCACGAACAAACCGGTGACTACATTCTACACAAAAAGGGATCTGGCAATCTGGTCTGAGCTCATGGCAAGGGGTCTCGCATGCGCAGGGGCGAGGCGCGGGGATGTCTTCCAGAACACGACCTCTCAGGGTTTCTTCACCGGGGGACTCGGTCTGATACAGGGTGCCGAGCGGCTGGGTCTCACAGTAGTGCCTTTGGGTTCGGCCAATCCGGAGAAGCAGCTCGAGGTCATGGGCAACTTCGGTGTGACGGTCTTCCATGCAATCCCGTCCTTCGCGCTGAGGATGATGGAGATGTTTGAAGCCTCCAACGGGCTGAGGGCCTCCCTCAAGATCCGGATTGGGATTCTTGGGGCAGAACCTTGGACGAAAGAGACGCGTCGGAAGATCGAGACCTCCCTCGGCATTGGTGCCTTCAACAATTATGGGCTCGCAGAGGTGGGCGGTCCTGGGGTTGCGATAGAGTGCCCCCAGAAATCTGGCCTTCACGTCTGGGAGGATCACTTCCTCATGGAGGTAGTGGATCCGACCACGGGAGAACCGCTTGAGGAAGAGGAAGAGGGGGAGCTCGTTATAACGCCACTGGACAGGGAGGCGATGCCTATACTCAGGTACAGGACAGGTGATCTCACAAAGATAATCGACGGTAAATGCGAATGCGGTCGGACCCACCGCAGGATAGAGTGGATTCGAGGCAGGATCGATGATATGTTCAAAGTCAGGGGGGTTGGCGTGTACCCGTCAACTATTGAGAAGATCATAGCTTCCCACAAAGAATCCAACGGTAACTTCCTGATAGTTCTCTCGGGGGTCGACGACATTACCGTTAAGATGGAAGTGAGTAGCTCTGCCTGGTCCAACAAGGAAACGGTAGAGCGGATAAGGAACTCTGTCTTTGAGGAAATAAAGGACGCAACGCTTCTCAGGACCATCGTTGAGGTCTGCCCCCCTGGAGCCTTGCCAAGGCAGGAGGGCAAGGCTAAGAGGCTGATCGACCAGAGGAGGCTGTAGCATGCTACCGATTATAGACGCCTTCTCCCTTGCCCTAGAGCTTAGCCCGATAGGGATCGACTGGTGGATAATCTTGGGAGGGTGGGTTCCAGGATTCCTTGGGATGGCAGCAGCACTGATAATTTGGGCGCGGTCACGGGGGGAGAAAGATGAGTGACCTCGGAAGCAGTTACCTATATGCCTCAGTGGTAGTAGTTTACATGGTAGCGTTAGCGATAGTCGGGTGGCTCGGGAAGAAGCGTGTGAGGAGCAGCAGTGACTGGTATGTCGGTGGATTTAAGATAGGCGGCATCGTCATGGGAGTCGCATTCTTTGCTACCTACTTCAGCGCAGTTCTGATGGTTGGCTTCGCAGGATCCTCGAGCCAATGGGGCATGAGCGCTACTGTCATCGGCATGTGGCACGCAGTGTGTGCTGTCCTTGCCTTTGCTGTATTAGCACCACGCCTATCAAAGCAGTTCAGGGAGCTGAACGCTATGACTTTCTCCGAATTCCTTTCTCTTCGATACAAGAGCCCTGCACTCGGCTATATCTCGGCGGGGATTATTGCAATATTTGTGATACCTTACACAGTCTCTGCCTTTATTGCAATGGGATCTGCTTTGTCCGTTGTAGTTGGTATAGAGTTCTGGATCGGTGTTCTAGTGGCTGGGGCGATAATCGCTATTTACGTATTCAGTGGTGGGCTATTTTCCGCTACGCTTGCAGAGTTCATCCAAGGAATTGTAATGACAGTCTCGGTCGTAGCGATCTGGTTATTTTCATACTACTTGCTTGGCGGATTCGTGGAGGCACACGAGGCAATGGCTGCTATAGATGTCAATAGCGTCACCTTTCCTGCCTTCGGGACAAATCTATGGAGCACCATAGTTGGCCTGACTGCCGTGATGGGATTTGGTATGTTAGCGCAACCTCAGATTGTTCTTAGATATGCTACGATCTCAAGCAGAATGAACATCAAACGTGCGTTGGTGATAGCAACTGCAGGCTCCTTGATATTCCCGCTAGCTGCGTACTCTTACGGTGCCCTCTCAAGACCGATTCTTGCATCCTTCGGGATAGATGTAATGAATAAAACGCAAATTCCTTCAGTGGATCTCATTATACCAAAATTCGTAACAATTGCGTTTCCTCCTTGGCTATCCGTCCTATTTCTTGCAGGCATAATGTGTGCAGCCACTTCGACTATCGATGCTCTTGTCCACATGACCGCAGGCACAATGACTAGGGATCTGATAAGACCAGTCATTAGGAGTATGTCTGACAAAGGACAACTTCGCTTAACAAAGTTCATTTCGCTGGCGGTTAGCTTGGGCTGCTGCCTGATGGCGGTGTATCCTCCGGGCCTGATCTACCAGCTCACCGCCTACACATGGCAGGTACTCGCGAGCTCCTTCATGGGACCGATGCTCATTGCCCTTTTCTATAGAGGCGCGAACAAATATGGAGCACTCACAGGCATGGTTGCAGGTTTCGCCATGGCCCAGCTCTGGTACCTCTTCCTGGCGCCACCAAAGACCCCGTTGTATCCGTTTTTCCCTGGAGTTGCCGTTTCGATAGTGCTGGCCTACCTAGTGAGTAGGCTCACAAAGCCTTCCTAATTTTTTCCTTTCAAAGATCCCCATTTTCAGGGTAAAACTGAAAACCCCCCAAGGGGAGTTTTTTGTCCCTTTGGGAGTCATTCCGATTCTGGCTGCCTGAAGGTTGGGGGAGGGAGCACCCTAAACCTCACGCTAGACTTCGTACCTTTCAGTAGATCCTCTACATCGGACGAGAATGCTATGAGGTTTATACTGATCAGCACGAACCTTCCGTCCCTTGACCTCCTTAGCCTAATTTCCCCCTCTTTCGGTCCCCCGCCTTTCAGCCCAATCGCTGGGGCATCCCTGGGAGGAGTAGCGGTCTTGCTTGCCTCGAGCGGGTCATACTCGATGTATGCTCCCCTGCCTTCCTGTTGCCTCGGAGAGGTCTCGGGCTGCTGGGCGCCCTTTTGTACTACAGGAACTGGTTGGGTCTTCAGTTCGACCCCGAGCTCCCTTGCCTTCTCCTTCAGGTCCTCCAGTATCTCTTCAGGAATCTCCCAGACTTTCTCTTCCCTGTTCCACACACTCCCAGAACCTGAGTCCTTTATCCATTGCACAAGTTCAGGGTTATATCTGAATGCCACCTTGACCATGTCGAGCATCTCCGTCTTTGATAGATGGAATGCGCCACATACTATTATATTAAAGCAGTCGCTTGCTAATTACTCTTCGTAGGCAGCTTGAGGGAGGTGGCGGAGCAGCATGATCAACATATATGTCATAGGTCCTGCGGGCTCTGGTAAGAGCTCGCTGGTCAGAGCTTTCGGAGACTGGATTGATTCGATCGGTCTTAAAGTAGTGAGGATAAACCTTGACCCAGGGGCTGAGTCTTTAGGATACGATGCTGATTTTGATGTCTGCGATCTGGTGACTGTTAACGAGTTGATGAAAAGGGAGGGGCTCGGTCCGAATGGCGCACTGATAAGGGCCGCTGAGATAATCGAGCGGGACTTGGGAGGATTTGCAGGAAGGATCAACTCTGCCGTTTCTGATTACAGAATCTTCGACACGCCTGGGCAGATGGAGATTTTCCTGTTCAGGAACTTCGGACCATCTCTCGTCTCCAAAATCAGCGGCAGATCCGCCTCCGTGTTCACCATAGATCCGTCCCTAGTGTATACGCGTCTGGATTTGCCTGTCATAAAGTTGTTCTCTCTCGTAATCGAGCTGAGGCTAGGGATCCCGACGATAGAGGTCCTTACAAAGTCTGATCTCTATCCGTCGCTGTTTGGAAGCATGACTGCATGGTCCAAGGAGCTGCCTCAGATCGAAGGCATTTCAGGAGAGCTAGCTTCTGGTCTCTCTTCTGTAGTAGAGATGCTTGAAAAAAAGAAGAGGTTGATCCCAGTCTCAGCGAAGACATGCGAGGGGATAGAAGCCCTCCACAAGGCGGTGGGAGAATTATTCTGCTCATGTGGAGACCTAACGTGACCTGCACGACAGGACGCAGCCAAGCTGGTCACAGTTCTTTCACTCCAGCATTCCCTTAGCAAAAAGGTCGCCTCAATGCCTCGTCTTGCAGCACTGAGGATTTTTATGATTTTAAAATTATAATTGTTTATAATAAATGCTCCAATCGAGCTGTATGAAAAGAGCTTTCTCCATGAGATCAGAGGTTTTCCTTGTCAGCTTTTACAGAAAATTATAATTATATATAATGTCTTCTATTCTTGCGGTGGGTTCATGTCGCTGTCAGCACCCCAGAAGGAAATTGTGGTTGCTCTGATCGAACTATACGACAAGAAGCGCTCCTTGGTCAAGAGCAAGGAGATAGCGGCCAGGACAGGTAGGGATGAGGGGACGGTCAGGAACATAATGCCTGTACTCCGGGCAATCGGACTTGTAGAGGCTATTCCGGGTCCCAGGGGCGGTTACATCCCAACCAACAAGGCATACGAGAGTTTCAATGTACCAAAGAGCTCTCGATCCCTCTCCGTCCCCATTTATACAAAGAGGGGGGAAAAGACAGAGGTAACGGTGACCGACATACTCTTCAAGAGCGTCTTCAGTCCAGACTTCTGCCAGGCGATACTGAAGGTAATCGGCAACATCTCGAGGTTCGACATAAACGAGGAGATCGTAATAGGTCCAACCCCATCTGGAAGGATGATCATTGAGGGTAAAATAGCTGGTAGAGACGACCTTCATGGAGAGATCTTGCTTGATGTAATAACACTGATTAGCATACCCAAGGTGAAGGTCAATGAAGTCATGTCTAAGAGAATAGTTTCGATCCCATCGGACGCCCCCCTGAAGGCTGCCGCGGAGGTCCTTTACCGGGAGATGATAAGAGCTGCGCCTGTTATCGAAAATGGCAAGGTTGTCGGCATGATAACGAGCTCTGATATCTCTAGGTGTGTTAGCGAGGGCAGGACGCATATAACGACACGTGAGGCAGCCACGAGGAAGCCGGTCTTGATAGGTATGGACGATGATATCCTACAGTCTATGGAGAAGATGCAGCGGTCTAGCATTGGCAGGCTTGTCGTGGTCGACTCCGAGGAAAAGCCGGTCGGGATAATAACCAGGACCGACATCCTGCTCCGGATACTCAAGCCATTCGAAATGATCGAAACCAGGGGCGCAGAGGAGTTGCTCTATCCGAAGCAGGTCTGAGGCAGCGGCTCAGGGGATATGAGATCTGATACCGCCTTCAGGTCAGGCGGGATCTCCACCGGCTTGCCACACACGGTTATCACTTCTTCCGGGTCTTTCAGTAGGTGTCCGGTGCAGACACACACGACTTCTGCGTCCGGGTGTATCAAACATGCCCTTACTGCCTTCCTGACCCCCGCCACCGAGGCTGCACTGGCGGGTTCCACACCAATGCCCTCGAGATATGCAATCGCCTTTTGCGTCTCTACTATCTCCTCGTCTGTCACAGAGTCGTAGATGCCTCCCGAGCCCCTTATAGCTTCGACCGCCTTCGGCCAGTTTACCGGATTCCCGATCCTTATGGCTGTGGCTATTGTTTCAGGTGACTTGATTGGGGTTATGCTCTCAAGGTTCTTCCTGAGCATCTCGACTACCGGCGCTGCCCCTGCCGCCTGTACACCGTACATCCTTGGCTTCTCGCTTATCATGCCTGCGCCGGAAAGTTCTTTGAACCCCTTCCAGATGGCAGAGATATTTCCGCAATTGCCCATTGGGACCGAGACCAATTCCGGCACGTGACCTAGCTGTTCCACGAGCTCGAATGCCAGCGTCTTTTGACCCTCAAGCCGCCACGGGTTTATACTGTTGAGTAAGTAGATCCCCATGCTCCTTGAGACGTCCATGACGAGCTTGAGGGCCTGATCGAAGTTCCCCTTCACCGAGATCACCTTCGCTCCGTGCATCAGCGCCTGAGCCAGCTTGCCCATTGCGACTTTCCCCGACGGGAGGATCACGTAGCACGTAATCCCTGCCCTCGCGGCATACGCTGCCAAGGAGGCTGAGGTGTTCCCCGTTGATGCGCATGCTACCGCCCGCGAGCCCAGGCTCCTCGCTTTCGTCACGCCGACCGTCATTCCCCTATCCTTGAAACTTCCTGTAGGGTTCCTGCCCTCGTACTTTATGAAGAGGCGCCTTACGCCCGCCCATCTCGCGAGCCTGTCGCACCGGTAGAGAGGAGTCCCTCCTTCGTCTAGGGATACTATCTCCGTGCCTTCCTTGATAGGTATGAGCTCCCTGTACCTCCAAACGCCGAAGGGTCTGTTAGCGAAGCGATCCCAGCTCACATCCGGGGGATCCATCGTGACCTCGAGGAGTCCTCCGCACGACTTGCAGTTATAGACTATCTCCTCAGGGTCGTACTCCTTATTGCAGATGATGCACTTCAGCCTCGGCTCAGACAACTTTGGCACCCTCTTCGCTCATCTTATGTATCGTGAAGCTGGAATTAACCCCCGCTGACATGAACGCCTCCTTCATTCGCTCTCCAATCTCGGTTCCCTTTCCTGCTGGAGATAGCGCGAAGACCGACGGTCCAGCCCCGCTGATGCTGCAGCCGAACGCACCGCCCTCAATGGCAGCCCTCTTGACCTCAAAAAACCCCGGAATCAACTTCGCCCTTGCCGGCTCCACAATCCTGTCCCCGGAGATGCCCGACCCCATCGTCTTCGGATCCCCGTTAGCCACCCCCATGAGGAGAGTAGCGAAGGAGCTCATCTGCGCCACGACAGTAGCCAGAGCCACCGCGCTTGGCAGGACCTCGCGAGCTTTCTTGGTCTTATTGTCAGCCAGCTTAACTACGGGGGCAACTTCGACAACTTCCACACCGGTTACAGGCTTGAACCTCATGACCTCTAAGGGATCATAGTTAAGGATAAGTATTATACCACCAAGCAAGGAAGGCGCCACATTATCCGCGTGTGGGGCCCCACACGAGGCCCTCTCTCCCTCCATCGCGCATTTGAGGACCTGCATCTCATTCAGGGGCTTTCCGAGTAGGACATTGACTGCAAAGGCTCCGGCTGCGGATGAGGCGCCTGAGCTACCCATGCCCATCCTTGGAGGCACTCCTTTCTTCAGATGCATTTTTAAGGAACGGTTGCGTATGCCAGTCTCCCTCAGCACCGCCCTCCCTGCTACCATGGCGGCATTCAGGTCTGGAACGGCAGAGATAGAGTCCCCCCCGATCCCCTCAACCTCGATCTCGTCCTTTCCGCCTTCCGCCAGGCAGACCCTCAGATGATCTCTCGGGCTGTCCAGCGCCATCCCCATCAGGTCGTAGCCTGGACCTAGATTTGCTATCGTTGCAGGAGCCGATACCTCGATAACCTTCAAACCATGCCCCTCTTCTTAGCTTGCTTGTCTTCTTTCCCTTCCAGATTAGGAATTTTCAGGTAATTAAGGGTTAGCCATATTTTTCCGCAGCCTGACTGGAGAACCATGTGGCGTCTCATTCCAGAGACGGATTCCTCAACACTTTGTTCCCGGAAGTGATATTAGATGCCTTAAGAAAGATTGAATTAGGTGAAATTGTTGCCGAGCGTGAAGGTAGCTAAGGTTTCTGAGATACCGCCTGGTACAAAGAAGAGCATAAAAGCCTCCAAGACCCGCGTTTTGGTCTCGAATGTCGATGGCAGGTTCTACGCGACCCAATCTGTCTGCAGCCACCTCAACAACCCCTTATTCACAGGACGTCTACAGGGCGATGTGATCTGGTGCGATATGCACTGGGCTGCTTTCAGGGTAACTAACGGCGAGGTGGTAAAACTGCCCGAGGGATACAGCCTAGATAAAATCCCGCCGCTGAAGACATACCCGGTCAGGGTCGAAGGAGACGATGTCGTGGTAGATGTTCCAGAGTAGATGAGGTCAAATTTTTTAAGACGAGGACCATTCAGCGTTCAGGCATGTAACACATAGATTTAAATCCCGCGCCCCTCCGTTTTTATGGAAGGTGCGCGGGTTGGACGCCAAATTCAAGTTCTTCAGTAAAAAACAGGAAGAGATGCGCCTGACACCTGAAGTAATTGAGGAGAGGAAGGCCCTACTGCGAGAACCTGTTGAGCCTGTGGATCTTGATCGCGCTACAACCATACGCGATTTAGTAGAATCTTGGAAGAGCTGCGGCATCCAGTCTAGGAGCCTAGCCGAGTGCGCTTTGGTATATGAGAACATGCTCTTGGATGCGGACAGGCCGACAGTCATGATGGGGCTTTCGGGCGCTCTCATCGCGGGCGGTCTCAGGAAAGTGATCAGCTCTATGGTAAAGAACGGCATCGTGGATGTGCTGGTCTCCACAGGAGCAATACTTTACCAGGACTACTATACGGCCATGGGATACAGGCACTACAAGGGCACTCCTAACGCCGACGACTCTGTGCTTCATGATCTTTACATTGACCGCATCTACGATTCCTACGTTGATGAGATAGGATTTGTCAGGTGCGACGACGCGATCTCCGAGTTTTGTGCTGGATTGGAACCAAGGCGGTATTCTACAAGGGAGTTCCTCTACCATCTTGGTTCTACCCTAAGCGACGAGGACTCAATTCTTTACAATGCCTATAAGTACGGGGTTCCTGTCTTCTGTCCTGCGATCGCCGACAGTTCGATCGGAATTGGTCTCGCCGGATATTACCGTTGGGCAAAGGAAAATAGAGTGGAGACTTTCGTCTTGGATGTAATGAAGGACAACTTTGAGATAGCACAAATAGTGCTGAGATCGAAGAAGACTGGATCGATCTACATTGGAGGAGGAGTCCCAAAGAATTACATAAACGACGCGGCTGTGATGCTGGACTATACCCGGGGACACGCCTACGCCTTTCAGATAACTGCAGACTCACCCCACTGGGGTGGGCTGACGGGCAGCACGCTCGATGAGGCAAAGTCTTGGGGGAAGGTCTCCACAAGCGCAACCAGGGCCACGGTATACACAGAGGCTACAATAGGGCTCCCTCTCATCGTGGGGTACATTCTCCAGAAAGGGCTACACAAGGGAAGGCGGCGTATAAAGTTCGTCTGGAAGGAAGACGGCTTGGATCTAATGCAATTTTGATGCCATGGATCAAACTTAAAGGGTGCGCTCTGTTTATTAGATGTAGTCCCATTAAGGAACCTCGTTGCACCCGGGCTGGTAACCCTCTAGGTCGAGGGATACTCTCCGGTAGCCAATTCCCTTCAGTTCTTGGGTTATCCCTCCTTGTAGGGCTAGCCTCAGCGCCGTTTCAACTTCTTCCCGCGAGACCTCGATTCTGGCTACCTTGTCTCTGGTCCTCACCCTGACAGTGCGGAACCCAAAACGCCTCAGACAAGCCTCCGCTGCCTCGACCATCTCTGCCTCCTCCTTTGTTACCCTGTAATTGAAAGGAAACCTAGTCGCTAGGCAGGAGTTCGAGGTCCTGTCCGCATCCATGCCAATCAATGCGGAGATCGCCCTCACTTCTGCCTTATGGATTCCCGCCTCCGCTAGCGGGCTCTTGATGCCGGTCTCCCTCAGGGCATCCAGGCCTGGACGATCCGAAGAGATATCATCGGCGTTGGTGCCATCCACGATCCATTCAATGCCGCGCCTTCTCGCCACCCCGATGATCTTCTCCATCATCCCCCTCTTACAGAGGTAGCATCTGTCAGGTGGGTTTCCGAGGATCTCTGATGGGAGATCGAAGTTGATGATCTCGTGTTTGATCCCAAGCTCCCCAGCAGTGCTTATTGCTGTCCGGATGTCTTCCTTACCTGTGAACTCTGTTGCCACAGTTACGGCTAAAGCATTATCCCCCAGCACTCTGGATGCTACTGCAGCGACGAGGGTGCTGTCGACGCCGCCCGAGAATGCCACCGCCGCCCTGCCCTTCCCCTCGAACCAATTTTCCAGTTCCCTCAATTTAATTCCAAGAAGCTCTGTCTTGCACTTCAATTAGGTCTCACCTTCAAATCCAAGACGACTTGGAAGTTCCTTTTTCCGACGCTCCTGACAACCTTCCCGCATACCGCCTCTATCTCTCCAAATTCCCGTGCCTTTCGTAGTATTCTCTCTCTTGCCTTCTCCACCGCCTCTTTCTCACCGCACCCAGATTCATGAATGTAAGTGTGCACCCATCCAGCCCCCCTCAGGAGCCCGATAGAGTCCCCGAGGTACTCCTCAGCCAGCTCTGGGAGCGGCATCAAGACCCTGTCGGCTATCCGTCCAAGATTTGAGGTAGCTTCCCTCGCGTCTGCCAAGATCGGGACAACCCTCCCGTTGACCCTGTTTATAACAATGTTCTCCAACATCAGCTCGAAGGCGTAAGGATTGTTATCGATCGAGAATACCCTCGTCTCCGGTGAATTTTTGGCAATGATGATCGAGAATGTGCCCACGCCAGCGAACATGTTCACCACAGTTTCCCCCTCCCTCACCAGACCGCGAATACGGAGCCTCTCGAAGGAAAGTCTGGGCGAAAAGTATACTTTTGCTATATCCACCTTGAACCTACAGCCGCTTTCCGAATGGATTGTTTTCGTACATTGCTTTCCAGCGAGCCACTCGACCCCCCTCACTCTGTCACCTGGTCTTGCAGGGTATGTCTGCATATAGACTGAATCCACATCTAGTCTAGAGAGGATCTTTTCGCCGATCTGGTGCCTCATTCCAAGCCATTCCTTGGGCAGCTTTATTACGGCTATCCTGCCGATAATGTCTACTCCCTTGAGCGCTTTGGCTAGATCCTCGCTTCCTACGAAACCCTGAAGGGCATCGACGACTGCGCTCCTTCTCAAGGCAACCCCCTTCAGTATTTCGGCTTGAGCAAGATCTTGCTTCCCAGCTTCTCCTCTATCTTCTGTAATTTCTTCCTAGTCCTTCGGGCGACGATCGAGATCCTCTCTGGCGGCACCATCACCCTTACTTCTCCATCCCCAACCTCGATATCTACCTCATCCATGTCGATATACTTCCCCAGTATCCTCGCTATTACGGGTTTCAATGGAGGGGTCCCCTTCCTCTCCTTGTGTTTTACTGGGACGACAAAGGTTCTTTCACCAAAGACATAGAGCTCGTACTCTACCTCTCCGTCGAGGAAGTTCCTGACTAGGACGACGGGTCTGGTGAGGTCCGACTCGGTCAGTCCGTGGGGTATCTTGACGCTCGTCTCCAAGTCGTAGACCTTTTCTACATTCCCGTTGTTTATGAACACAACCGTGTCGATCACCGACGGGATCACGCCGAGCTCAACCCTTCCGATGAACCTTTGGATCGAGTCTATGGGTGACGTAGCATGGATTACCCCGACCATTCCTACGCCTGCCAGCCTAAGATCTGTGAAGATCTTAAAGTCCTCCGTATCCCTCATCTCGTCGAAGAATGTATAGTCGGGCCTGCTCAAGAGGAGTACATCGTGGAGCTCCTCGGATGTGGAGTGCGTCTTGGAATACTCGGTAGCCAGCTTCGGGAGGCTTAGATCCCGGGGGGACTCTATCGTCTTTATTATCTTATTTTGCCTGAGATAAAACTTTGCTAGTGCCTGTGCGAAGGTGGTCTTACCCATCCCTGGCGCTCCTGAGATGAGTATTCCCTCAGCCCTCTCCTTGAACCTGTTCAGCAGCTTCTCCGGCAGGTTGTAGTCCTCGATCTCGAGCTCCGCCACTTTCCTTGTGATGGTGACCTCTAGCCTGTCCGAGAAGGGGGGGAATGTGACTATGACCCTGCTGTCCTTCAGCATCAATATGTGGGACCCTTCTCTCTTCACCTCAAGGAAGCCCTCCCCGGCTTCAGCCCTCTCATGGATGTCTTGGACGATCTTCTCGAGTTCGGTCTTCCCCATGGGATCCCCACCTAGCTCAACCAGCTTCCACCTGCCTGGTCTACCAATTTTTGCCCTGGGCTGGACCCCTTCCTTGAGGTGGACCGACATGGTCTCCTTGTCGAAGAATTTCAGGAACAAGGGCTCTCCTGTGATGCGGGTTCTGCCCTTTATCACAGCAAGACCGACCGCCTCCGCGGTCTTTGCGAGGTTCTCGTTGGATGTCACTATCGTGTAGCCCTTCTCCATCGCTAGCCTCAGCACTGACTCGTCTGGATCCTCCCCAGATCTATCCCACCCCTCAACCTCCACCTTGATGCCGACACTGTCGGCGCAGTTCTTCAGCTTCTCGAGCTCCTCAAGCGGTATGAGATCCCCCCTCTCCGAGCTCTTCCTTATCGAGCTCAAAACCGCCCTTGGGATTATGATGCTCTTTCCGATCTTTCCTGCGCTGACGAGGTCTGCGATGAAGCCAGAGTTGATCGAAGATATGTCTGGGACAACTTCGGACATTTAATGAACCTTCATGCCTCTCTCATAAGAGAGAATATAAAATTTTTCCCTAAGGCTGCAGGTTTTTCATATGCCGAGAGACCCTTCTTATCGGTCACTACTGGTGTTTTGGACAAGATAGGTGATTAAAATCATTTGACCTCCTAGGCGTCGGGAGTATTTATAAAAACCGACGGTTCCACAATTATTATATTGATAACATTGGCAGAAGAGGCTTCTTACGTCTACGACGACTCTGTCCTCAAGTATGACTTCGGCAGCGGTCACCCCTTTAAGGTCTGGAGGGTCAAGCTTACAAAGGAGCTTCTCTCGGCTCGCCTTCACGGTCTAAATGCGGTGCCTGCCAGGTCGGCTTCTCGCGTGGAGGTCGAGTTATTCCACATCCCGGATTACCTCAGTCTGGTGGAGCGGCTCTCGGCGCTCGGCACAGGTATGCTCGACGGTGGCGACACACCTGCCTTCTTGGGTTGCTACGAGGCATCGATGAGCATAGTGGGGGCGACCCTACAGGCAATCGATCTGGTTCTGAGGTGTAGATCCTGCCACTCAGCAAGCTTCTCAGGTGGGCTCCACCACGCTGGTAGGGGCAACGCCTCCGGTTTCTGCATACTCAACGACTGTGCGGTCGGGATCGCATACCTTAGGAAGAACTTCAGTAGGGTCGCCTACATAGACCTCGACGCGCACCACGGGGATGGGGTAATGTACGGCTTCTACTCCGACCCAGGAGTCATTAACATCGACTTCCACCAGGATGGCAGGACTATCTTCCCAGGTACTGGGAGCCATCTCGAGGCCGGTTCCGGGAGTGCCAAAGGTATGAAGCTAAACCTGCCACTCCCGCCAGGGTCTGCCGATGATGTTTTATTTGATCTCTTTAATGAGTTCGCTGTGCCCCTGCTGGAGGAGACCAAACCTGAATTCATCTTGGTTCAGTGCGGGGCGGACGGTCTCAGGGGAGATCCCCTTGCGGGGCTGGCGTTCACTAAGCACGGTTACATCAGAGTGGTTCAGGAGTTACACGCGCTATCACACAGGCTCTGCGGGGGAAGGCTCGTCCTCTTGGGCGGTGGCGGTTACAATCCAGAACCCGTCGCCGAATGCTGGGCAGAGGAGTACTTGATCATCTCGGGGTACGCGCCTGAGCGCCTTCCTGAAAGCTCCACCTCCCTCCCCTCCGTCTTGAGGAGGGTCGAGGATCTCAAGGCGTCCGTCAGAAAAGATCACCCTCTCTTCTCTCGCTAGGGGATAGTCTTCGCCATGAAGGGGGACGACCTTACCTTCGAGAATCCCCTTTTTCTGTAATATCCCCTCACGCCGGCTCCTGGGAGTACGACGATCCTCCTCAGGTCGTACTTCTCCCGTGTGATCTCCTCTGCCCTCTCGAGCAGTCGGGTTCCCCACCCCCTGTGCTGGTACCCTTCTTCGTCCTTCTCCCCTACCGGAATTTGCTTCCCGTATATGTGAAGTTCCCTTATGATGGCTGCCCCCTTGACTTCGCTTCTGTGCGCCAATTCGGACGGTATCCTCAACCTCAGGAAGCCAACCAGCAAACCGTCCTTCTCATCCTCGACCGAGACGAACTCCTCCTGACCCATGCCAGCCTCGTATGTATAGACTTTCACAATTGGGTCAATACTTTTAACTCCGTACCCTCTAACCTCCGCCATCCCTATCTCCCTGCACCTAATACACCTGCACTTGGCTCCCTCTCGGGAGAGGCTCGCCTCGACCATCTCGCGGAGGTTGCTTGCCTTCACGCCGTCCACGATTATCTCGGCTGGGACATCCCTCTGTATCCTTGCAACTCTGACCCACTCAGGGAAGTGTCTAGAGGCTTCTTTAAGAAGCTCCGCAGCCTCTTCGACCCCCATAGCCCTGTAGCGTCCCTCCCTCCACAGTTCGTGCAGAGCTGTGCCTCCGATCACCAGCGTAGGGTATATCTTAAGGTAGTCTGGGCGGAAGTCTTGGTCCTCGAAGATCCTTTCCAAGTCCATGAGGTCGTCCTGCATGTCCCTACCCGGGAGACCTGGCATCATGTGGTATCCCACCTTCAGTCCGGAATCCCTCAGGATCCTAGTTGCCGAGACGACATCCCTGACACTGTGCCCCCTGCCGACCAGTTCTAGCGTCCTGTCGTCCAATGCCTGGACCCCCATTTCTACGAGGGTAGCGCCTAGCCAGATCATCCTGTCTGTCTGCGTTTGCTTTGCCCAGTCCGGTCTGGTCTCGAGGGTTATCCCAGTGCATCTGACTTTGGCATACTCGTTCGCATCCATGGCGCTTTCAAGAGATTGCCACCTCCAGTCCAGGCTCTCTGGGTAGTCGTTCATGGCTTGGAAGCACCTGGTCATGAACCATTCCTGGTATTCGAGGTCAGTCGCTGGAAAGGTCCCTCCCATGACGATCAGGTGGATCTTTGAGGGGTGGTGTCCTATCGCAACGTACTGGTCGATCCTGCGCCTCACCTGGAGGTATGGGTCAAAGTTCGTCTGGATGCCTCGCATGAGCGCGGGCTCGTTCCCTAGGTAGCTCTGCGGAGTACCAAAGCCCAATCCGCCTGGGCAATAGAGGCAGGGTCTCTCCTTAGGACACTTCGATGGTCTAGTCATCACGGCTACCGTGTAGATGCCAGAAGCCCCCCTCACCCGCTTGCATCTCAGTAACTCGCGCAGCCAACCTTCCTCTTCCTTCAGGTATCTCGCCACCTCATGGTCCTTCAAGACCCTTGCCATTCCCTCCTCCTTGCAGATCCTGTACTTTAGCTGTGCCAGCTTCTCCTTCCCCACCTCTTTCTGCTTTAGATATTCTATGATCCTCCTTGCGACCCTCTCCTCCAAGCTCGCTTCCTTTCTTACACTCATTTCAGTCAAGCCTTCTCAGCAACAACTACCCAGTTCTCAGGCAGTCTGCTCCTTATCCTCTCCCCATACGACTTGATTATCCTGAAGCCTGCTCTCCTGACGACCTCCTCCAAAGCACGCTTTGTGAAGAGATGGTAAAATCTCCCACCTTTACTTCCCCATGGCACAACAAGGTCGCCAAGCTCCCCACCCCTAATTAGTCTTGAAATGATACTCCCCCCCTTCTTCAGAAACCTGGTCTGGAGCAAGGACCAAGCTGTAACTAACATGCGCCCTCCAGGTTTGGTCACTCTAAAAACTTCCGCCATCGCCCTGAACCTGTTCACCTTCCCGCTGATGTGGTGGATGACCGCGACGAACGCCACCGCGTCGAAGGAGCAGTCAACTAATGGGAGGCGAAGGAGGTCACACCTGACCAGAGAGACCTCCTTCAATCCGCGCCTTCTGAGGGACTTGAGCATGCCGATCGACAGATCTGCGGCGACGACATGGGAATAGCCAAAAGCACTTAGGGCAGCAGCATTCCTGCCGGAGCCGCAGCCCAAGTCTAGTGCCAAACCTTTTCTTCCCCTGAGTTCACGGATTGATGGCCATGGCTTCCTGCGAACCTTCCCGAACTCTTCGGCTATTCTGTCGTAGACCTCAATCGTCTCCATGCCTGAGGAGCGAGCCTCCATCCAGCCCACCCTATCAGGTGCCCCCAATCCTCCCAGAGAGTATCGCATCGGCTATCTCGGCGAATCCCTTCCCGAATGCCGACCTCGATACGAAGTCGGCTCCACTCTTGATCGATTCGTCCCCATTCGCTACCACACACTTGAAGCCCGATGCATTCAGCAGTTCCACATCGGTCATACTATCTCCAACCCCAGCAACCTCTTCCTTCTTTAGACCAATCCACCTTAGAGCCTCGAGGAGACCGACCCCTTTGTCGATTCTCTTGTCCAAGATGTGGTATGCAAACCCGCTGTCTATGACTTTGACCCCTTCATGCCTGCTTACTTCTGAAAGGACTTTGTCGAAAGCGACCGTCCTCATTATTGCAGCGTCGACGTACCGGTATGGGTTCGACCATGCCTCCCTTATCTGGTCGCCGTAGACCTCCTTGAGATGCCCAATCACCTTTTTGCCGAGCCCCCTTTCGCCCAAGATCTTGATCTTTCCCCTGTACTCGATCACGCCTCCATTTTCTGCGATTGTCGGTCCGGTGCATCCGATGTACCTAGCGAGGGCCTTGAGTATGCACAATGCATTCCCAGAGCAGAGGATGACTCTTATCCTGCTTTCCTCGAGTTTCCTTATCGCCTCTATCGCCTCGACGTCAATTATCGAGTCGCTGTTCGTGATTGTTCCATCTACATCTGTTGCTACAGCCTTTATCATCTCGGTCCACAATCCTCTGTTCACTTGCTGAATAGCCTCTCCATTATTGCTTCCTCGAGCTCCTTAGGGCTCACGAGCCCTCCGATCCGGTGGATCTCCCTGCCAAGCTTGTAGAATATGAAAGTGGGTGTAATGTACACACCGTACTCGTCTGCTTTGCCCCTGTTCTCCCTCATGTTGAGCCTGGCAAATGCGATCTCACTGCTGTGCCTCTCGGCAATCCCCTCGTATACTGGTGCCATCTCTTGGCATATGCTGCACCAAGGATCCCAAAACTCGACAACGGCTTTAGGGCTTTTTTTGACGAACTGTTCGAAGTCCCTATCCGTGATTTCTGTGACTACTCCGGGCATTAAGACCCCCTCAAGTTCCCTTTAGGTTTGTCTTAGAGTATATTTATGCTTCTGGGCTGAAATCAGCCCCTGACAAATAAATTTTTTAGATAAGAACCTTTAAAAAGATTGAAATACCAAAATTATTGGGTATTGCGGTCATGCCCCAGCTGAGGATGCTAGGCGGAGGTAAAGAAGTAGGGCGTTCATGCATACGCCTTGACATAAATAATCATCACTTCTTAATGGACTGCGGCGTTGACCCTGCCTCAACCGGAGTGAAAGCTCTCCCGGACTTCTCTGGGACCAGCGTAGACAATCTTGACGCTATCTTCGTTTCTCACGCACATCTTGACCACACAGGCGGGATACCTGAGCTCGTCAGGAGGGGGTTCAGGGGGAAGGTTTTCATGACTCTCCCCACACTCGCCCTCGTTAAGCTCCTTTGGCAAGATGAGCTGTCTATAATGGAGAGGGAATGGCCAAAGGAGGAACGGCTCTGGTCTTCAAAGGAGATGCACCAAATACTCAACAAGCTTGCCGTGCCCACAACGTACCATGAGGTATTCAAACTAGACTCGCTAAGTGTAAACTTCCATAACGCCGGGCATATCTTGGGATCCACGATGACCGAGGTGAGCTACAAAGACTTCCGGGTTGTCTACTCGGGCGATCTAGGGTCCTCCTCAAACCATCTAAGGTACTGGAGAACCGAGGACATCATGTATCCCGACGTACTCATCTGCGAGGGAACATACGGCGGTAAGAACAGGAAGAGCAGGGAAGAAATTAGCAAGGAGTTCGTGGAGGCAGCGAGGTCAGCCCTCGAATCCGGAGGCAGCGTCCTGATCCCAACCTTCTCAGTCGGGAAGGCACAGGAGCTTTTGAAGATACTGAAGGATAGCTGGAACAAGATCCCGAATGTGGATGTCTACCTTGAAGGCATGGCGTTGGAGACTTTACGCATATATGAGCAGTTTCTCATCTACATGGACGACAAGGTCAGGCGTGCTTACCTATTCAACAACATAAACCCGTTCAGGTGGGATTCCCTCAAGAGCTTCCGGAGCCTCGCCGAGAGGAGAAGGCTTCACGAGAGGGGGGACCCATGCATAATTCTCTCCCCTTCTGGTATGCTCCGGGGAGGATGGAGCGTCTGGCATATGATCAGGATGGCCCAAAAAAAGGAGAACCTCATAGCCCTGTGTGGGCACATGGAGGAGGGCACAACGGGGCACCTCCTGACAACAGGAGCCAGGCATTTTGTTCTCAAAGATATGATCTCGCAGGAGCCCAAGGAGATTGATGTCCGATGCAATGTAACTCACTTCGAGATCTCCTCCCACGCCATGCACAACGAACTCTGTAACTTCATATCGCGCATGAAGCCTGAGAGGCTTGTCTTGGTGCATGGTGATGAGCAGAGTCTTATGGCTCTTGCGGACTCAGTAAGACAGCATGCTGGCGAGGTCCTAATCCCTGCAGTCGGGGAGACGGTCGATCTAGGTCACCGGAATATTTCTAACGGAAAGGAAATTCATGTCGAGGTCCCGATCTCCCAGTCTACATCGATAATTATTCCAAAGGGCTGCTCTCTACGGATAAGGCACAGAGGGAAAGAGAAATTCATGCGGGCAGAGGACATCCGTTCGCTCCTCAACTTGCGCCAAGAGAGTTAGCCGTGGAAGTACTCTGATGGCGTAGTTCCTTGCGACTCGCGTCCGGGTATGCCTACTGCATCTGCCCTGCACTGCCTGCAAAGCCTGAATTGTGGAATGTACTTTTCAGCTTGCTTCCTAGCCCTCTCCAGCTCCTCGCAAGTCGGCCTTCTGAGGCTTTTGAACTCGTGCTGAGGGATTAGGGGAATTATGTTCATTAGGCTCGCGCCCCTGCGCGCAGCTTCGGATGCGATGCTTTCCACTTCGTCTTGGTTTACCGTTGGGATTAGCACTGTGTTTATCCTCACCACTATCCCCCGCTTTACAAGCTCCTCTATCCCTCTAAGTTGCTTTTTTATGAGTAATTCAGCACCTTCCTCCCCCCTTAGGAGTGTTCCCCCATACCAGACCCACTCGTATATGGAAGCCCCCACCTTGGGGTTTACCGCATTAATCGTGATTGTCACCGTCTTCACCCCTAGGCTTCGGAGCCTCTCTGCAGCCTCCTCAAGCAGTAGCCCGTTCGTCGAGAGGCAGAGCAGAAGGTTTGGGAACTTTTCCTTAATCCTCCCGAGGATCCTGTAGGTCATTTCGTTTGCCAATGGGTCGCCTGGTCCTGCTATCCCTACCACCTTCAGATTGGGATTGCTCTTGACCTCACTCTCTAGCCTCCTAAGCGCTGCCTCCTCATCCATTATGCAGGCTGCAACCCCTGGTCTCTGCTCGCACTTGTCGAGCCTCCGCACACAGTATTTGCACTGTATGTTGCAGCGCGGCGCAACTGGGAGGTGCATCCTAGCAACTGAGAAGTGCGCCTTTACGCCAAAGCAGGGGTGTGCTGAGGTTAAGTGGGCAAATTTAGAGCCTATCCCTGCCCACTTCGGTATCTCTTCCTTTCCCATATGCTTCCACATGATTACTATAATCAAGTCTTATTTTATGCGTTAGGATGCCCATTTTGCGTATGCGTCTGCGAGCCTCTTCAGCGCTCCGGAGAAGTCTCTGCTCAGAACGTATTTTGATTCGGATGGTCTGTACTCCAGCATCCCTAGCGGCACCAGGTAGTTCTTGATGACCGCGTACGCCGCGCTTCTCCTCCTAGCCCTTAGTCTTTCGTTTATGTAATCCGATAACTCTTCAGCAGTTACCCATCTGTTCTTGCCCCTGTTCTCCTGATCGCTCCTTGTCTTTATCCAGTCCATGAGTAGAGTAGCTATCTCTTTATACGATTCAGCGTTTGTGAATACGATCTCCATTATCTCCTTAAGGCCCATGTTACTGGATACATTCTCTGCATTGAAGTACATCTTACCGGATCTCTTAGATCTGAACACGATCCTCCTAGGCAACCTCTGGACCCCAACTGCTTATGATCTAGGATAGGCGCTTGTATTGTTAATAACGGTTGCTTTTTGTTGCACACTCTCGAAAGATATTTGAGTTTGGACACATCCTTTTTTAAGTGAGGAGGTTCTTTTTTGCCAAAGCCCCAGTACAACGACAGAAAGGAAGCATTGTCAGGTTTAGAGCTGGAGAAAGCCCTTTTCGACGCCTCTGAGAGGGTGGCCAAGCAGATGTTCTCGGGGCTCTTACCAGAGCGGGGGCTAGACCTGAGCATAGACTTATGGGAGCTAGAGAACCTCCTACTCCCTATCCTGAATGCTGTCGTGAATGAGATCAGGATCTTCGACGAATCTAAGGCAGAGGATTTTTCATTCGAGCTGAAAAGACGGAGGAACTCTATCCCGCACGACCTAGTGAACATGCTGATTGAATGCTTCAAGGACGCATACAGGGATGGTGTCGAGGTCGAATACTCCTCCGCAAAGCTTGTCTCGATACGTTTCCTAAAGGGTGTGGGGAACTTGTCCGCGGTGAAGAAAGAGTTCAGTAACCGGGTTTACGAGCTCTTCAGGCACCTTCTAGGGAAATGAAGGATCGCCCTTTCCACCATAAAACTGACACCAGTCATGAAATGTTAGTTGCGATGGGAACGCCTTTGTGGACGACCTAGCGCTACCTGCAAGATCAGTAACTTCCTATTTAGCTTGCTCGGGAGTGCGCCTCCCGGAAGTCCGGTCTGGGGTGAACTTGATTCCCTGTGGTTAGGGTTGCCCATGTCTATCGTGCTGCATTGGAACCGATCAGAACCTGATTCTTGTGTCCTCCTTAACTACATTAAGGGCGATACTCGTTACAGTCCTCTTGACGGCCTCGATCTTCAGGGTCTCCTTTATGAATGCGTTCAGATCCTCCCTGTTTCTGAACTTGCCGATTGCTATAATGTCAAATTCCCCAGTCGTGTCGTAGACTGCGAGTATGGATTTTGAAGCCGAGAGTTTTTGTTCGACCTCGACGATCTTCCCTCCCTCGACCTGCATCAAGACTATCGCAGTGAGCCCGAACCCCAGCTTTTCCGCATCTATTATCGCTGAGAAGCTCTTTATGAGCCCGATCTCCTTTAGTCTCTTGATCCTATTGTGGACAGTGCCAACGGAGAGTCCAAGCTTCTCGGCGATATCCCTGTAGCTTGTCATTGCGTCCTCCTGCAACTCCCTCAATATCATCAGGTCTGTCTCGTCGTACAACATTTGTTTCCCTCCTAAGGCTCTATAGGCGCCTCCTTCAGTTTCCTCAGCACGACATGTGTCCTCGTGGTTTTGGTGAATTCCATGCCCCTGACGCGCTCGATGACCCCTTCGAGCTCCTTAACATCCTTACATGTGACCTTTATCAGAAGGTCGAAGTCCCCTGTAACCGTGTAAAGCTCGGATATGGCAGGGTCATTCAGGAGACCCGATCCTGCTACGGGTCCCATCTCACCTCCTACATCCACGCCAACGAAGGCAGTGACCCCCTTCCCGATCTTCTCGGTGTCTATCTTTATGGTGAACTTAGTTATGATCCCTTCATCGATCAGCTTCTTGACCCTCCTTCTCACGGCGGTCTCTGAGATGCCGACATGATTCGACAGATCAGTGTAAGAAATCCTAGAATCCTCCTGCAACAACTTGAGTATTTTTATGTCGATGTCATCCATCGTTGAACACTCGCCATAACAAAAGCAACAACTAGAATTTAAATCTTAAAAGAGTATTGTTGCAATAGTTTGTGGCAGATGATCGCGATGAGCAAGGTGATGATTCTCAAAGCGATGGAGCTCATTTTCCTTGGAGTTTTACTTTCGGCATTTTTGGCATCTGATCTGTGGCGGTCATCTTATGCGAGCCCAGTCAGCGATTTCAACACCACGTTCTGGAACGGCTCAGCCGAGTACCCCCCATTAGAACTGGAAATGACATTCTCGGGGAACTCGACGGTCGGGGGCGTGAGCGTGGATGAGTACGACGCATTCTTCAGCAGTCACGTATATTCTGGTACCTTGGTCAGGATTCACTCCATCCTACTCAAGCC
>JASFYL010000070.1 GCA_030055575.1 Thermoproteota archaeon
GGCTCCTGTTATCCTGTCCCGCGTCTTCTCGAAACTGCCGTACTCTGCACCTAGCCTCTCCCCGATCCTCCTCGCGATCGAGATCGCACCCTTGTCCGGGGAGAGTATGTATGGTTCTGTAAGCCCCATCCCCTTCAGGTGCTCGGCTATCGCCTCTGTTCCGTAGATGTTCTTGGCATAAATCCGGAACCCTCCAAGGGAGGCTTCCTTGTGTAGATCCACCGTGTAGAACTCGTCAGCCCCCGCAGACTCTATGAGCTTGAAGATTGTCTTTATACTGACGGTTTCCCCATCCCTGAACCTGGTATCTTGTCTCGCATATGCCATGTAGGGTGCGACAACCCTGACCCGATAGGCACCCAAATCCTTCAGCGCTTCGGTGAGTAGCAGAAGCTCTATCACCCTCTTGTCCTGCTGGGGATAGGTCGTCTGCACCAAAATGACATCCTCACCCTCCACCGACCCCACGATCCGCTGATACGATTCACCATCCGGGAAAATCTTGTACTCGATCTCGACTACTTTGGCGGACATGAGCCCAGCCAACTTTCTACCAAGGGTCTGCGATGCAGGTCCTGGAACTACTATCATAGGTGCCACCCAAAACTCTTAAGATCAATCCGCTCTTAAGATTTATGTGAGTAGTAATGTTGGAGGCGATGCTTTACCAGCGCCTTGACGGAAAGGCAGTGAAGTGCGGGCTGTGCGCTAGGCGTTGCATGATTCAGCCTGGAAAGAGGGGCGTGTGTAGGGTCAGGGAAAACTGCAATGGAACGCTCTACACTTTGGTCTACGGGAAGGCGGTCAGCTATGCTGCTGACCCGATTGAGAAGAAGCCGCTCTTCCACTTCCATCCCGGCAGCAGGGCTTTTTCGATCGCTACGGTTGGGTGCAACTTCAGGTGTAACTTCTGTGATAATTGGGTGATAAGCCAAGAGGAAGAGATCCTCGGAGAGGACTTTCCGCCCGAACTCGTGGTCAGCGAAGCCATCACCCAGAAGTGCAAATCGGTTAGCTACACGTACACGGAGCCCACCGTCTTCTTCGAGTATGCCTACGACACGGCGAGGTTGGCGCGGAGCTCTGGGCTTTTCAACACATTCGTCACGAATGGGTACATGACTCCTGATGCCGTAGAACTCATAGCCCCATATCTCGATGCCGCGACTGTGGACTTCAAGGGCAGCGGAGATCCAGATTTCTACAGGGAGCTCTGTGGAGTTCCGCGGGTCGAGCCGATCTTCGAGTCGCTCGCTGCTATGAGGTCTAAGGGGATCCACATAGAAATCACCGACCTTATCGTCCCGTGGCGAGGGGATGTCCGTGCGCATTTCAAGAGGTTGGCAAGGTGGATCGTTGATAACTTGGGAGACGAGACGCCGTTCCACATCCTAAGGTTCTTCCCTAGCTACAGGTACGAAGGAGGCGGCCCCTCTGTCGGGTCTCTTCTGGAGGAGCTCTGGACCGAGGCTAGGGCAGAGGGCCTCAAGTATGTCTACCTGGGTAATATGCCTGGGCACGCGCGCGAGAACACCTGCTGTCCATCCTGCGGGGAGGTCGTGATCAAAAGAGTCGGATTCGAGGTGGTCTTCACGAAGCTCAAGGGGGATGCATGCTCGTACTGCGGAAAGAGGTTGAATGTGAAGGTCTAGGGAGAAGGGGGAGAGTGATTTTCGGTGTGGCGCCTACTGAGGCCTGATGCCGTTGATGCACTGGATGACCCGAGGGTTCTCTCTGCGATGCCACGGTATGCCCGCGTAGCTAAGGGGACGCTGCCTGCAAGGTTCCTTATCTCCAGGTCAATATCTGCCGATTGGGATCCGCAGGGCTCATTAGAAGAGCTGTGGCAGGTGCATAACCGATCCTTGTCCGAGGCAGAGTCTTTAATGCGCAGGATCGACTCGGGCGGGATGGACTCGCGCGAACTCAACCGAGAACCAAGGTCACTGCTCCATCTTAAGGCGAGGATCGGGGAGGCACTGATGGAGTCGTGCGTACTGTGCGAGAGGCGATGCGGGAAGAACAGGCTGAATGGGGAGCTTGGGCTCTGCAGGGTGGGGCGAGAGACCAAGATCCACTCGTGCTTCGATCATATGGGGGAAGAGCCCGAGGTTGTGCCCAGCTTTACGGTATGCGGATCTTAGGGATCCGGCCGAGTTAGCCTGGGCTGCAACCTTGCCTGCATCCACTGTCAGAACTGGAGTATCAGCCAGCAGTTGGACGGCGGGGTGCCCCTCTCAGAGATGGAGGTTGCCCGCCTAATCGACAGGGCGCGAAGGAGGGGTTGCCGGAACCAGAACTGGGTGGGAGGAGACCCCATCCCCCACATACCCTTCTGGCTAAGGGTTCTACTCCATGAGGAGGAGAACACCCCAGTCTTCTTCAACACCAATGGGTACTATTCCTTGGAGGCGTCGGCACTACTAAAGGGGGTTGTCGATCTCTACAAGATTGATTTCAAGTACGGATCAGACAGGTGCGCCGAGAGGATCTCCGGAGTCGGCAACTACTGGAAGGTCCTTACGAGGAACCTGAAGAGCTCAAAGTCAGGCGGAGAACTTCTGATAAGGATACTGGTGCTTCCGGGGCACCTCGAGTGCTGCCTCGGTCCCATGCTCTCCTTTATTGCCAGGGAACTCGGGACTGACACCCGCGTTAACCTGATGGACCAGTACGCCCCCCATTGGAGGGCAGCCGAGTGTCCAGAGCTCAGGAGGCGACTGAGCCGGGAGGAATGGGAGAGGGCGCTGAAGATGGTGAGCGACTCCGGACTCGAGAATGTTATCTCATAAATGGAGCGCTGGACAGCCATGGTGGGGCTCAAGGAAGGGTAATGATCTGATGCTTCGGCTGTGACTATTAGTTGCGGTTCCAGAGCTGCATACCAAGCGAATCTTTGATTATATTCCAATGTCGCATTTTCTACTGATGATTTATATATGCCTTTCACGCTCATTGAGAAAAAGTGTTAAGAAAAAATTTCGCTTATTACGCTTCTTGCTTAACCATTATTCTTTTTCATGAAATTTCTTGATATCACTAAAGCTGCCAGAGCAACTGTTGCGAGAGACAATATATATGCAAGTATGGGGACTGAAAGCGCTGTGCTCCCTTCAGGAATGCTGATCTCTTGAGGCGTTAATATTGTACCTCCCACGGCAGTCTTGTCTTCGACATGCGTCTGCACCTGTTCTACTTCAGCCCTGATCATGAGATCGACAGGAACCCCGATGATTAAAGAAGGTGGGCTCCAGCTTCCCGGCCCTCCATAGTAGGATCTATAGTCAGGATTCTCGACATCGAACCATATTCCCACTCCTGTTTCGCCTAATGACTCTATTGTCAAGTAAAAGTCTCCATCGACCACAATGTTTTGCCCGCTCAGGTCTACAGTAAGCCATCCTTGGTATGGTGTGGTCTCGAGGCTACTGAGTTCTGTGTGCCCGTTGGCACCGTAAACGTGAACACGAACTTGGGCTATATCTGTCGAGCTATAAATAAAAGGTAGTTCGTTGACATAAAATTTTACTGTTAAAATCTTCGCCTTGTTCCAGCCTGCAGGAATGGAAAACTTTACTCCCAGATGCTTTGATACGAAACCGCCGTCGCTTTCGTCATCATCGTAAACGATCCATTCTCCAGGTGAAGCCTTGACCACGGCGATAGAGGATGAAGCCAAAGTTAAAACCAGTAGAATAGCAACGGAAGCGACTGTTATATTAAAAAATCCGTCCTTTGTGGTGACCAAATTCATATACACCTGAAAATTCTCAGAATTTAGAATATTTAAAGATAATTAGAGGAGAACTCTGAGACCTTATTTTTGATTATGCTTCTTGTATCCAATAAATAAATATGAAAGCGCAATTGTTAGTTCATAATGCAGTTATGAGCATTCACTGTGGTCTGTAATTATGAAGCTGGCATCGACCTACACCATAAAGACTATCGGGGTTTTGGATCATTCTTTAATAGATGCATAGGAATCTCATCACAGGTGACTGTTATGACCGACGTGTGCCCCGAGTGTGGAGGCACCCTCAAATTTGACCCATCCAGGAAGCGGTACACCTGCCTGAGCTGCGGTCTCTCACTGACCAGAGAGGAGATCGATGACATCAGAGGAAAAGCTCAGAAAACCGACTATGAGGACGAGAAAGAAAAAGTGAGGAAGGAGTACCTTAGATGGTGGGCCACGAAGAAGTGAACCCCCCTGGCAGGGCAGGATCTGGGAAGCGGGTTGAGGTAGAAATAGTCTCGTCAGGCAGGGAATTGCTCATAGGTAGGACTGTCAACACAAACGCCTCTTGGATCGCCTCCCGCCTCACACGGATCGGGGCATCCGTTACCCGTGTCACTACCGTTGGGGATACCGTACGGGAGATAGCCTCTGCAATACGCGAATCCATTTCAAGGAGACCCTCTGCGGTAATTGTTACCGGAGGGCTGGGACCTACTTACGACGACCTTACCGCCGAGGCACTCGCCTCAGCCCTCATGGTTCCGAAGGCATTGAACGAGGAGGCATACCGTATGGTGTACGAGAAGTACGCGGCAATGGGTCTACCGATGACCCCTCCAAGGTTGAAGATGGCGTGCCTTCCCGAGGGGTCTAAGCCGATTAGAAATGAGTCAGGAACCGCCCCAGGGATAACAGCAACTTCAGAGGGCGTGATGATATTCTGTCTCCCCGGGGTGCCAAAGGAGATGATGTCGATGTTCGACTCAAGCGTATTGCCCGCCATCTCAAGGCTCACCGGGTCGTTCTTCGGTGAGCGGGGCTTCGTGGTAGAGGGGCTTGCCGAGTCGACCTTAGCCTCGATTATAGACGATGTTAAGCCTTCCCATCCCGAGGTCTACTTCAAGTCCCACCCCGAGGGATCGGAGTCGGTGCCTGTGATCGAGATGCATCTAACCGCCTCCTCTTGTGACCTGAAGCGCTTGGAGGATATCCTCGCCTCGGCTGAAGACGATTTCATCAAAGCAGCCGAGAAGAGGGGAGGGACGGTCAGGAGGGGAAGCATTTGAAGTGCGTCTTCATTATGGGAACTGCCGGTTCCGGAAAGTCCACCCTGGTGCTTTCGCTCGTCGACAGGATAAGTGATCCGGAAGTAAGTGTGGCAACATTAAACCTAGATCCAGGCGTTAGGTGGCTTCCATACCCTCCAGATGTGGACATCAGGGACTACGTGGACTACGACCGCCTAGCCGAGGCATACCGTCTTGGTCCGAACGGGGCATTGATCGCCTCGGTAGACGCCTCTGTAAGTCATATCGGGGAGATCAAGGGCGAGCTTGAGAAGCTTGGGGCGGACTATGTGTTGGTCGATACTCCTGGGCAGATGGAACTCTTCGCCTATAGGAGTGCCGGCAAGGCGATAGCCTCGGCACTCTCCGAAGGGGACTTCAGCACCGTTTTTCTTGCCGACTCGATCTTTCTGAATAGGCCTTCTGACTTCGTCTCGATCCTGCTCCTTTCCTACTCCATCCAGACGAGGTTCCAAGCGCCGCTTGTGGGCTGCATATCCAAGTCTGACTTGCTTCCTGCAGAGGTTTACGAAAAGGCCAAGCTTTGGATTACGGATCCAGAGTATCTGAGGGATGATTTCTTCTCAGAGCGGGGAGGTCTGGATGTAGAGTTCTCAGGGAGGGTGTTGGATGCCCTCGTCGAGATAGGCGTATTAGGAGAGTTTATATTTACCTCTTCAAATACTGGAGAGGGGCTGGACGATCTGTATGCACAGTTGCAGCGGATTCACTCCGGTGGAGAGAATCAATAGTCCACATGGTGGTTTTTGAATGGAGAATCGAACAGCCGAGGTCGGTCCAACTACTAAGCAGCTTCAGACAATCCAAAACCAGATCGAGGACTACTACCAAAGCCTCAATCAGCTGAGGGAGAAGAAGAATTCGCTCTTGGCTAAGCTAAGCGATCTCCAAGAGGCCTCCATCAGCGCGAAGGCAGAAAGGGACGAGAAGAACCGAATAATCTCGGAAAAGAAACAAATCCGGGAACAGCTCCACAAAGAAAAGTCGGAAATAGCTGAGAAAATAAAGGCACTGATCGAAAAGAAGAGAGCCCTGTTAGCAAACACCCAGGGATACGAGGAAAACTTGGCAAAGCGATATAAGGAATTAACATGGAAGTACCAGACATCGAGCCTAAGCATCGAGGAGGATCGCAGACTCGTTCAGGAGATATCCGAACTTGAGAAGAAGCTACTCCAGTTCAAGAAGGTAAGGGATGTGGAGAGCGAGATAGCGTCCCTGCGCAAAAAGTTCAACGAGCTCAAGGAGAAAGCTAATGCTGTCCACAAGGAGGTGCTCGCACTCGCCGAAGAGTCGAAGAAGTGCCATGAGAAAATGATCGAGGCGCACGAGGAAGGGGCAAAGATAATCGAAGAGCTAAACTCTGTTCGCTCTGAGATGAACCGGATCTGGGAGACGATCAAGGCATCCAAGGCAGAGCTTTCGGATGCTAGGACAAAGTATGAGATCGCAAAAACTATACAGATGCAACGCAAAGCCCAGGAGCTTGCCGAGAGGGCGAAGCTGCTGATCTCTAAGAGGTCTGAGCTCGT
>JASFYL010000071.1 GCA_030055575.1 Thermoproteota archaeon
GGATTTCATTTTCGTTGCGGAATCTGCTGCTTTTAGCAGAAAAAGTATTTTTCGGAAGTTCAACGGCTCGGTAGACATTCCTCAAAAGTCCAAAGACTACCACCCATATACTCCACCACTAGACAAAAAATGGTATATATGTTCATATTTAAAATTTGTCGTACAAAAATATACATTAATGACTGGAGTGCGTTGCGTGGTTCTTACTTACTATCGTTCCGCACCCACAAAAAAAACAGAAGCTTGCTAAAGCGGACCTTTCTTTCATTTCTTCGCTTCATGCACCCCAGCCTAAGGGGGAGTTTTGGATGGCTGCCCGGAATTGCCCGCGACCCTCCCCCTTGCCAGCGATGCTGCCATTCCCACCAGGCAGAGCAGCGCAAAGAAGGCGAACATCACTTTGAGGCTCCCCATGAATGCTGGGTAGAGTGGTGGGGTGATCTTGACAGGACCGACGTAGAGCGCGAGGACCATCATCGCGAAGCCCATGCTCAGCGTCTGCCCGACCTGGCGCATCGTAGCCAGCGTCCCGGACGCGACCCCCAGATGCCTCTTCTCGACCGAGCTCATTATCGCGTTCGTGTTCGGAGTGATGAAGAGCGCGAAGCCGAACCCGAGAACAGCCAGGTTCGCCACTATCAGCAGCTGGGGGGTCTCTGTAGAGATCGTTGCCAGCGCAAAGAGCCCTGCGGAGATGATCGCCATCCCTGCTGATGAGATAAACCTCGGCTCGATCCTGTCTGAGAGCCTGCCAGCCACGGGGGAGAGCACGGCTTGGATCACTGGCTGAGCAAGGAGTACCGTGCCCGCCCCCTGTGCGTCGAGCCCCCTCACGTACTGGAGGTAGAGGCTCATGAGGAAGGTTATCGCTGAGGTCGACGCGTAGTTGATGAGAGCAGCGAGGTTCGAGAATGTAAAGACCCTGTTCCCCCTGAAGAGCCTGATGTCGAGGACCGGGCTCTTGGCGCGGGACTCGTATCTTACAAACGCAACCAGCCCGAGGAGCCCCGCGGCAAGCATGGCAACCCCGGCATACGAAGGAAGGATCGAGAACCCGTAGACCGTGGAGACCAACACGAAGCAGTACACCGCCGATCCTGTGATGTCAAAGCCCTCCCCTCTCGCCTCCATCCACTCCCCCTTCATCGAGATGAAGACTAACAGAAGCACGAAAGCCATGAGGGGAACCACCGCGAGGAATGTCGCCCTCCACCCTAGGTATTGAGTGAGCAGTCCGCCGAGGAATGGTCCTGCTGAGAGTCCGGTGTAGACTGATGCCGAGTTTATCCCGAGCGCCTTGCCGCGCTCACCGGGCGGGAAGACGCTGGTGATGAGCGCCACCGAGGTCGTGGCTACCATCGACCCCCCGACACCCTGGACGACCCTCATGAGGATCAGGATCTCTGGGGAGGGGGAGACGCTTATCAGGAGGGATGCCAGTGCGAAGATGGAGACCCCATAGGTGAATACGCGCTTCCTGCCGTGGATGTCCGAGAGCCTCCCGAATATCACGAGAAATGTCGCGGAGGAGAGCAGGAAGGAGGTAGTCACCCATCCCATCAGTATCGCGTCCATCCCGAACTCGGCTCCTATGGCGGGCAGCGCTATATTGACCGAGGACATGCTGAAGGGTGTAACGAACGTCGCCAACGTAGCCACGAGGAGGACGGAGTTCTTGGATGTTTGCGGCGCGTTCTGCCTGCCTGAACCGGCAATTGTGGAAGGTTCTGAAGACCCTTTATTCGACATCTTCAGTTCATCACTCTCATCAGATTTCTTTCTCCAAATGTCTAGGCTATTTTTCTACCGGTTCGGAGCTCTCTATCCATAGTGTGTACAGCTACTTGTGAGCGTACGCCCGATCCTTCCCTGCTCTGGGTGCCGATCCCAGGCTGACCTCACCTTAATGGATCAGCTCAGAATAACGGCTCTCTCTTCTTGACTACGTAGACATCGCAGCCCGCGTTCTTGACAATATACTCCGGGGCGCTGGGTATCAGCTTTCTCTTTATCCCCTTCTCCCCAAGGCTCCCAACCACGATGAGGTCCACGCCTCTCCTCTCAGCGACCTTCACTGCGGCTGGTCCCGGCTGGTCCTCTACGAAGAGCCATTCGAAGGCGAGCCCCGCGCCTCTAACCATCGCCTCGTACCTGTCGATGATCTCTTTCCCAGCCTTGACCTGAACAGCGTCATGCCTCGGCATGGGATGAATGCAGATTATCGTAGAGTTGAAGATCTTTCCGATGTGGATCGCCTCGATGAGCGCCTGCTCGCTCACCGCGGAGCCATCCGCGATCACGAGGATCTTCGAGATCAAGGCGAACACCTTTACCTTTATTTAGCTGTATTGATGGCTGAATACTTAATGGCTTCGGCTTGCATGGGGCGCTGGTAGCGCGGTTGACTGGAGTGAAGTAGAAGACGAGTAGGCGGGCGGTTGGGTGGGTGGTGGGTGTGGAGTGGGGGATTTTACAGTTTGAGGTTCTTGCTGCGTTCCTCTTCGTCTACTCAGCGATCGCTATGAGGAGGATAGGCGGGTTCAAGTTCGAGGTGTGGACGGCGATGCTCCTCGGGGCGGTCGCCCTCATCGCCTTGGGGGCGATGGGGCTCGAGGAAGCAATTGCTGCCGTTAATGCCGAGGTAATCCTGTTCTTGTTTGGGACTTTCCTGATCGTCGAGGCGATGGTTCAGGTGGGGCTACTGCAGTACCTCGCGGTTCGTTTCCTTTGCCTCGCAAAGACGCCGGGTAGGCTCCTCCTCGCAGTCATCACCTTCGTGGGGGTGGCGTCCGCCTTCTTCGTGAACGACGCTGTGGTCTTGGTGATGACCCCCATAGTGATCGCGGCCTGCGGAATAGCTAGGCTGAGGAAGACCCCGTACATCTTGGCGGTAGCCCTGTCCTCGAACATCGGGTCCGCCCTGACCCCGATTGGGAACCCGCAGAACGTCCTGATCAAGATCGAGTCCAGCGTCGACACACTCCTGTTCATGGAGCGGATGGCGATCCCGGTCGCACTCGGCTGCTTAACGGAGTATTTGGTCCTCCACTTCATGTACCGTAAGGATATGAGGGTTGGCTTCGAGATGTCGCTCCCCGACCCGGAGAAGATGCTGTCCTCAAAAGGGGAGGCTGTCAGGGTCGGCGCAGTAGCGGCTCTTACTGTGGTCGGTTTCCTTTCCGCGGACCTCATAGGGTGGCCGATAGCCTTGGTCTCCCTAGTCGGCGGGACAGGTGCACTCCTCTTCTCGAGGGACAGGCGCCAAGCGATAAAGGGCGTCGACTGGGGAACCATCGTCTTCTTCGCCTCGATGTTCGTCGTTATGGCAGGGGTTGAAAAGAGCGGACTCCTCTATGGCGTCATTGACTTCTTCAGACCGACCCTCTTCTCACAGGGTTCTGAGTCGGTCGCCTCGATTTTCGGTCTAAGCCTCATCGCTAGCCAGATCACATCGAACGTACCTTTCGTCGCGATAATGCTTCCCGCGTTCAAGGCAGCAGGCGCAACGCCCTCGCAGTGGATATCCTTAGCTGCTGGCAGTACGCTCGCCGGCAACCTCACCCTTCTGGGAGCAGCAGCGAACATCATTGTCCTAGAGACAGCGGAGAATAAGGGGGAGACTTTCTCTTTCTGGGAGTTTCTCAAGGCTGGGGCTCCAACCGCCATGCTGACCTCGTTGATAGCTGCAGTTTCCCTCAGCTTCCTTCTCTAGATGTGAGGAAAGCGGTTCCCTAAGGAGCGTCTTGGGAATTTAATTGAGTCATCTCCATATTTAAGAGCAGGCGGCGGGTTGCCTGCACTCATCTTTCTTGATCCTTTTGCACCGTCGGCACCATCGCTGATCGAAAAAGTCAATTGCCGCTTGCAAAGCTCATGGACGAGTGCCTCCTCCACCACGCTCGGCTACCGACCATTGGAGACGTGGTAGGGTCGTCCAGCCTGCCCGCTCAAGAACAGCGTGTCGATGTAGTCCCTGATCACCTTCTCGATAGACCTGTCCGAGACATACACCATGAAGTTCTTCCTCCTCTCCGGAGGGCTGCCAAGCCCTGACCATAGGTGGAAGAGCACCTCTCCGTTGTCGGATAGGATTATATTGAAAGGCGCGACTGCCGCTCCAACCATGATCTCGACACCATCAAGCCTCGCCCCTGATAGCGCGCGTTCGACCCCCTCTGAAACGATCGCCCTGATCCTCTTCTTCCTCGAGGTCTCAGAGATCTCTTCCATCAGCCTCCCGTACACGTCGGCTTCATAGTGCCCCATCATCAGCCTAAGTTCCCTCTTAGCAGAGGAGACGAGCGACCTGATCCTGTTTACCATGCCAGGGACGGACCTGATGAACCATATCTCGGTGCTTTCGACAGCTCTTGTCTCGTAGACGGGAAGTAGCTCCTTCATGAGGATCTCCTCGACCCTGCCCAGTTTGAGCTGTTGCTCCGCCCTTATGACCCCGAGTACCTCCTGAGGGGGCTTTGCCCTGAACCTCATCGGTCTACTCGCGTCGATTTCGATCCATCCCCTCCGCTCTAGCTCCCCGAGCACGTCGTAGACCCTGGTGTTTGGTATGCCAGTGGATTCGCTCAAAGACTTCGCTGTGGTCGGTCCTCGGACGACGAGTCCTAGGTACGCCATCGCTTCATAGTCTGTCAGCCCAGCATCCTTTAGCGCCTGGTATGCTCCCATCGAGCGCAGTTCTCCCGCAGGCATCCTTTATTGCACACTCCTGCCTACTACTGACTGCTTCCCTTTCTCCCATCTTGATTCCCCCTGTCTCTCCCCAGCAACGCTTGCAGCCCCTTGAATTTTTCACTCTTTTCAGTTAATAAATTAAAATATGCCCGTCCTTTTAGCTATGCCTATGGATCCGGACCTCGCGGTCGAGATCACAGGACTCAAAAAAGCCTTCGGCGACTTCGTTGCAGTGGACGGTCTGGATCTACGCATAGCAAAGGGAGAGATCTTCGGGCTCCTCGGACCGAACGGAGCCGGGAAGACCACAACGATAAGGATGATCTGCGGTCTGATGGCTCCCACATCGGGCGAAATCCTCGTCTGGGGGCACAGGATGCCCAAGGAGAGGGACGCCCTGATCAGGATCACGGGATACATGGCGCAGCGGTTCAGCCTCTATGAGGACCTCACCGTGAAGGAGAACCTCGAGTTCTTCGGCAGGCTCTATGGGATCCCCCGGAGCGAGCTGAAGGGGCGGGTCTCGGAGCTCTTGAACTTCCTTTCCCTAGAAGAGTTCTCTGGGCGCCTCGCTGGCAGGCTCAGCGGCGGGATGAAGCAGAGGCTGGCTCTCGGCGTCGCTCTCGTGCACCGTCCGAAGCTACTGATCCTAGATGAGCCGACCGCCGGGGTGGACCCGCCGATCAGGAGGATGTTCTGGGACTACCTCAGGGGGCTGAACAAGGAGTCTGTCACGATTCTGGTCACGACCCACTACATGGACGAGGCGGAGAACTGCGACAGGATAGCGCTCGTCAACAAGGGTAAAATCGTCGCCGAGGGGACTCCCCGTGGGCTGAAGAGGGAGGTATTTGGGGGGGACCTGGTCGAGGTCACCGTCGAGGGCGACAGGGATCCTTCCCAGGCGCTGCCCCCGTGCAAGGTGCTCGAGGAGCGCTGCTGTTTTACTGAGTGCGGTATGCCTGCCAAGGCGCTCAGGCTGCTCGTCCAGGACGCTCCCAGAGAGGTGCCCAAAGTGGTCCGTGCGCTCGAAGGCGGTGGCTTTAGGGTCGTCTCGGTGTCGCCCGCCTACGTGACGCTCGAGGACGTATTCATCAATGTGGTGGAGGGGAGGTCCAGGGTTGCCTGAGGGCGCATCTCCGAAGGTCCTCGCGGTTGTCCGGAAGGAGCTGATCCAGCTGACACGGGATCCCCGGTCTTTGTTCATGATCGCGCTCATACCCCTTGTCGTTATGCTTCTCTTCGGCGTCGGGTACGGGGGATCCTCGGGGAAGGTCGGGGTAATAATTGTGGACATGGACGGGGGGCAGATGGGGGGCGCTCTTGTAAGCGCGATCTCAGGCACCCCCACTGTCTCGATTAAGGCATACGCCCACACTGTAGAGGAGGCAAGGGAGATGGTCAGCAGAGGAGTGGCTCCAGCAGCCTTGGTGGTGCCTGAGGGGTTCACTTCCTCGCTGTTGAGCGGGAGCCCCGTACAGATCCTGGTCATCATAGACGAGAGCTCGCCCACGCTCGCGGGCACGGTGAAGGACTCGATGCTCGCGGTGACCTACTACTTCCAGCAGGAATTCGCCCGGCAGGTCCACGGGCCTTCGGTGGAGCTTATCTACAACACAGTCTACGGACCGACCGTCACGAACCTCGAGGCGTTCACCCCATTCGTCGTCGCCCTGGTCCTCCAGCTCGTGCCAACGACGCTCATTTCGATCGCCATATGCAGGGAGAAGGAGAAGGGGACCTT
>JASFYL010000072.1 GCA_030055575.1 Thermoproteota archaeon
AGGCTGCCCGCCTTCTAGCCTTACCGACCTATGAATTTGCTTGGTATTGCTGAATGTTGCTCGTCCTTGATGCTTAGCTAACTGGCCATCCCTGCCCTGTCGTGCCTGAGCAGGCTGAAAAACCTGAGCTGGAGCATCGCTTCCTTGTACTCCGCCTTCAGCTCCTGCTTCATCTTGAGCATCTCTGCCCTGGTGTTGCTGTACTTCTTACAGCCTTCCATCTGGACCACAAATTACCCTACAAAACAAGGCTTAAAAACCTATCCCAGACACCAAACAAGGTTCTTTCCTGACCAATACATCGGACTGGAAGGAGAAATGTCGGTTACCTAACGCCTATAGACAGGACTGGTCCCATTCAGAGAACCGTTTGTGGATTTCATGAATCATGTGCATTTCGGAGTTCGTGCTGCAGCCACAGCGCATGCAGCGTATTGTATCTGAATTCATATACTTAATAAGTAAGTAAGGGATTTAAAATGTTAAAGTGAGCCTCCATGCTAAAAAAATCATCCTCAAGGCTGGCATTTGTCTTATTGGTTCTTATTTGCATACAATCCGTCATAAGCGGGCTCGCTGTTTCCGCTGCAGTGCCGGAGCCCACCAAACTGAAAATTTATGTTGGTCCCCCTAAAGTTCCCGCGGACAATAATGAGTATGAGACTATTTACGTCCAGCTGCAGGACTCGAAGGGTGTCCCTGCAAGGGCTAATCGAGATATAGAGATCTACCTATCCTCTTCTTCCACCTACGTAGGATCGGTCGAGCCCGTGATTAAAATCCGAGCGGGGGAGACTTACGCCGTAGCAAAGTTCTATTCGACCTACACTCCCGGTTCAACCACCATAACCGCAGCAGCCTCCGGTTTCGAAACAGTACAGGCTACGATGACGACCGTCGGTCCTGTTCCGTACAAGCTGGCGGTATACTCCTTCCCTGAAGTGCTGCCAGCCGACAACAGACAGTACGGCGCGGTGGTCGTCCAGCTCCAGGATTCCAGCGGCACCCCTGCCAAGGCCCCCATAGGGAACGTCAATGTGAGCCTCTTCTCCTCCAACACCACGATAGGTACGGTGGAACCATACGTGGTAATTGCTAGTGGCAGTACTTACGCTGTAGCCAGATTCAACACCACCACATTGGAGGGTTCCACTACCATCACGGCTATAGCCTCGGGATACGTCACAGGGCAGACAACCATTAGGACTCAATGGTTTAGCAATGAAACGGCAACGAAGCTTTTGGTCTGCGTGAGCCCTCCGAAGGTTCCTGCCGACGGCGTCTTCTATGACGCTGTAGCGGTCCAGCTGCAGGACTCGAAGGGCAGGATAGTGAATGCTAGTTATGACATATCAGTCTCCCTATCCTCGTCAAACACCGGAATAGGCAAGATAACCGAGTCTATAACCATACCCAAAAACCAGAGCTACGCCATTGCAAGATTCAACTCGACCTACCGGTCAGGAACAACGACCATAACCGCCGTAGCGACCAACCTTACAGTAGACACAAGCACAATAACGACCGTCGGTCCGGTACCATCAAAACTTGCAATCTATTGTGTCCCTTCAAACCTGCCAGCCGACAACAGACAGTACGGCGCGGTGGTCGTCCAGCTCCAGGATTCCAGCGGCACCCCTGCCAAGGATCCAGAGGGGAACGTCAAAGTGGATCTCTTCTCCTCAAAGCCTGAAGTTGGATTCGTCGCCTCTCCCTTAGTGATCCCCTATGGCAAAACTTATTCAATCACCTCTTTCAATTCGACCTTCATAGCAGGCTCTACAGATCTCACCGCCCAAACCGCCGGTTACGACTCAGCCCAGGCAAAAATCTCAACCAATCTTATAGACGAGATCCCATTGACTATTGTGGTTTCGGCTGAACCTGCAATGATCAACTCGGGAGAGAATTCTACCATTAGGATTTTAGTCAGGTACAACGACACGGTTCCGGCTCCTGGAGTTACCGTTAAACTCTCCTCAAATAAGGGAGGGACATTCTCAACAATAACCGATGAGAAGAACGGTTACTACTCCGCAGTCTTCACAGCACCCAAGGTCAATTCAAAGACCGTCATCTCAGTCACGGCTAACGCCTCTAAGACTGGATACATCACCAAAAATGGGAGTGTTACCATAACCGTCGAACCAGTAATCCAGTTAGGAAGCCTGCGCCTGTATATCAAGGATAGCGATGGCAATCCAGTACGCGCGGCAAATGTCGTCTCGACATCTCAGCCGAGCGGCGCATCACCTGTGGCATCCACAACAGATCAAGACGGTCTTGCAAGCTTTACAGACATAATGGCAGGGACATACATTTTCAATATTACGAAAGAAGGTTACGAGACGAAGAACATTGTGCTAGCCGTCAACATCAACCAAACAACGACTTATACATTGACTCTGACAAAAATCCAGAGTTCTTTATTCGACTTCAACGTTCTGTTGATTGCAGTGGTATCCATAGCCGCCGCTGCTGTCATAATCGTAGCATTCGTATTCTTAAGGCGAAGGAGGAGACTGCCTGAGTAAACGCGCTTCGAGACGCTTTTGAAAGACAGCCCAGTTCCGAAATGGGATCTTACAACGATCAATTAGAGGCACTCATACGCAGTATCTCTTTCTAGCATACTCTCTCGGACAGTATTCCCAACAGAGTGATTTTCAATTTTTTTGCATCTTTCGATGCCAGCCTGTGTCTCACACTCTCCTTTTTCAACCTGATCAGTAACCTTTCTAGCACGGCTTACCTGATTTGCTGCCATGTCACGTTTATATATCGACGGCGCGAGATAAGACCTACAAATCGTTCGATGGTAGTTAAAGAGACACGAGTAACCAGAGGCGAAGCTGATGCGTCTGCTGCTGATCCATGCTGATTATATCGAGTTCACCGCGCTCGAACCCGCGGTACCCAACCCTGAAGAAGTCAAGAACGCGGGAAAGAAGGAGAGGGTCGAGGAGTGCCTGGTGGCGTTTACAACGGTAGAGAAGCCCGACGAGGAGTCTCCCCGGGATGTAGCTGAGAGGGCAGCTGCACTCATACTGGAGCATGCCCGCACGGTGGGGGCGAAGAGGGTCGTTCTCTACCCCTACGCGCACCTTTCCTCGAACCTCTCCCGCCCTGACGCTGCTATGGAGGTCCTCGAGCAGGTCGAGGAGTCCCTCCGCGGCGCTGTGGAGGTTACCAGGGCTCCCTTCGGGTGGTACAAGTCCTTCGAGATAAGGTGCAAGGGTCACCCGCTCAGCGAGCTCTCGAGGTCGGTGACCGCTGGGGATAGTGGAACTGGGGGTGCCGTTAAGGGGGAGGCTGCCGAAGAGGAAGTGAGAAGCGAGGAGGGTTCGGAGCCCGCCCAGCGGAGCGAGTTCCTAGTCCTCACCCCGGAAGGCGAGGAATGCCGGATCGACCTGGGCAAGCCGGAGACCTTCCTGAATCTGAAGGTCGAAGCCCCCCTCGTCCAGCTGATCAAGAACGAGGCAGGAATGAAGGAGGAGAGGGGCGCGCCCGCGCACATAAAGCTGATGAGGAAGCTCGAGCTCGTGGACTACGAGCCAGCCTCGGACGTAGGGCACTTCAGGTTCTACCCCAAGGGCACCCTCGTGAAGGACAGCCTCGAGGAGCTCGCCTACGAGATAGCGATCAAGGATCTCCGCGCGTTCAAGATAGAGACACCCTTCCTCTACAGGCTAGACGAGCCGGACATCGCCGAGCAGGCTGCGAAGTTCAGGGAGAAGGACTACCGCCTGGCGGTGGAGAAGAAGGAGTTCTGCCTCAGGTTCGCAGGGGACTTTGGGCTGTTCCGGATGATGAAGGGCGCTACGATGAGCTACCGCCAGCTCCCGATCAGGGTCTACGAGCTCTCCCCGTCTTTCAGGCTAGAGCAGAGCGGGGAGTGCGTCGGGCTGAAGCGCCTCAGGAACTTCACGATGCCCGACCTCCACTGCTTCTGCGCCGACCTGGAGCAGGGGGTCAAGGAGTACACCGAGCTCTTCCGGAAGTACACGCGACTCACCGAGTCTATGGAGATAGAGTACGCCGTCGCCTTCCGCGTCGTGAAGCACTTCTACGAGGAGCACAGGGACTGGTTCGTTTCCCTCCTAAGGATCGTGCGAAAGCCAGCGCTGATCGAGCTCCTCCCGGAGATGAAGCACTACTGGGTCCTCAAGCACGAGTACCAGGCGATCGACTCGGTCGGCGGCAACACCCAGCTCGTCACGGTCCAGCTCGACGTGGAGGACGCGGCGAGGTACGGCATAGAGTACACGGACGAGGAGGGGAAGAGGCGGGGATGCATCATCCTGCACAGCTCCTTGGGCTCGATCGAGCGGTGGATGGGCGCGATCCTTGAGCAGGCTGCGAAGGACCAGGCTAGGGGCAAGCCGCCCTCTCTCCCAGTCTGGCTCAGCCCCGTCCAGGTCAGGGTCATCCCCGTGAACAGCAGCTACGTTGGGCTCGCCAGGGATATCGCAGAGCGGGTCGCTGCCGAGGGGTTCAGGGCTGACGTCGACGACAGGGAGGAGTCCGTCTCCAAGAAGATCAGGGAGGCGGAGGTCGACTGGATCCCGTTCGTCCTGGTCGTGGGGGAGAAGGAGGCTTCCTCGCAGTCGCTCGCTGTCCGCGTCCGCGGGGAAGGGGTGAAGAACGCAGACTTCGCCGGGCTCATCTCGATGCTCAAGGAGCGCGTCGGGGACCGGCCGTGCCTCCCCTCGTACCTGCCGCTCATGCTCTCCATGAAGCCGAGGTTCGCCTGATGATCGATGGGTATTTATTTGATATCCGTATCACAGGGATTCAGGCTAGGTGTTCACAAATGAAAGTAGATGCGATAATCCTCGTTACAGCCGACTGGGAGAAGGCGGGGCAGTACGCGATGAAGGTCTGCGAGGCAGTCTCCGAAGCCCAGAAGATACCGCTCGAGGTTAAGAAGGAGGACTATGACTTCCTGATCGCACACGGGCAGAAGGACGAGTTCGGTGGCGTCGAGGTGCCCCAGGTCTTCCTTAAGCTCCAGGACGGCTCGATAAGGTTCGTGATGACCCGGGTTCCCGATAAGAGCGACGGGATGCCTGACATCGAGAAGGGGATCCAGAGGCTCACCGAGGCGATCAACTCGCAGTGAGGGGCCCCGCTTGTCCAAAACGCTCGTTCTAAGGTCGAGGGGGGGCGCCCTCGTCTCGAAGGAGACCGTCGACGGCGAGGTGAAGGACACCGTAAGGAAGGTCGTCGTAGGCGCGGTCTCGCTCTGGTCCGCCGAAACCTCCGACTTCATAGTCATCAGGGACATGTACCCCGTGTCGGTGAAGCTGCCGATCACAAAGGAGCAGTACGAGCTCTACTCAAAGTACGATATGTCAAGGACCTCAAACGGGAGCGTGATGTTCAGCGTCCCGGTATACGTTATCTCATTTGACAACGAGTGGCAGGAGGACGACTACGTTGACAAGGAGGTTATAGTCGTCGCGCCGAACGTCGACCAGAAGGTCGAGGAGATCATCACAGAGCTGGCGGTCGAGGCTACCAAGCCGAAGGAAGATGAGGAGCCGGAAGAGGACGAGGGGATGGAGGAGGACGAATAGTCCCCCCAACCCCCGGGCTCATATAGCCCGGCACATCATTCCGGTCGGGCAGGCGCATGTGCCCCGCCGTCATCTGGTCCGGACCCGAATTCGAAGTCATTGCCGATCCCAAATCCAGTCGGGAAGGAAATAAATATATCTAATATGCGCCTTAGTTGTTTGATGAAGAAAAAGTTAAAAAAGTCCCTACGTTCATTAGGAAAGCGTAAATTTATAAAGGGTGTCTGATGTTTGGCTTCGGTCCTAGCCCCGGCTGAGATCTACACGCTCATCACGAGCGATGAGCAGGTGACCAAGCTCTTCGAGTACCTCGCTGGCAAGCGGAAGACGGTCATCCAGCCCGCTTTCGAGATAGTCGCGGGGTACCACTACCCTGACATCATGGCGGCTCTGAAGCTCACCCCGATGGAGTCCGTATCGTTCGCGAACAAGCTCGTCTCCAAGGGGCTGGCATCGGAGAGCTACAAGGAGCAGGTCGTCCGGTGCCCTTACTGCAACTCGGAGTACACCACGGTGAGGTTCCACTGCTTCTTCTGCAACTCGACCCGCCTCTCCAAGGAGGTACTCGTCGAGCACCTCTCGGACGGGACTATAGCCCCCCTATCCAGCTT
>JASFYL010000073.1 GCA_030055575.1 Thermoproteota archaeon
CATGCAGGCTAAGGTCACCCGAGTGGACAAGACCAAGAGCGAGGTGACATTGGAGCTGCTCGAGGCCCCCTACACGCTCCCTATCACTGTGCATGCAGAGCAGGTCAAACTGATTGCCAGAGGAGAACCGCCAAAGGTCCAAGAGAAGGGAGAGACTGCAAAGGCTGAAGAGAAGACTGACATCTTTAAAGCCTTCGAGGAACTGGAGGATGAATATAAATGACGACAAAGAAGACCTTCAACTTCTTGGTCGACGGCGGTAAGGCGACGGGAGGGCCGCCCATCGGTCCGACGTTGGGCCCTACAGGACTCAACATAATGTCCGTCGTAAACAAGATAAACGAACTGACCAAGGAGTTCGAGGGAATGAAAGTTCCAGTGAAGGTCATCGCCGACCCGGAAACCAAGGAGTTCGAGGTCGAGGTCGGTGTGCCTACCACCACAGCCTTGATAGTCAAGGAGCTGCACCTAGAGAAGTGCTCGAGCAACTCCAAGACTGAAAAGGTGGGAGACCTCAGCATAGAACAGGCTCTCAAGATAGCAAAGACGAGGTACCCTCTCTCGGTGGCAAGGTCACTGAAGTCTTGCCTCAAGGAAGTCCTTGGGACATGCGTCTCGATCGGCGTGACTGTAGCTGGCAAAGATCCAAGGGAGGTCCAGAAGGAGATCTCCGAGGGAGTATACGATGAACTGATAAAAGCCGAGGAGGGTGCAGCTAATGCAGCTTGACTTAGGGAGGATAACTGCGCTAGTCGAGGAAGCCAAGAAGGGCTCTGAGAAGCGGAACTTCAAGCAGGCAGTGGAGCTCATAATGAGCTTCAAAGACCTTGACGTGAAGTCGCCCGAGAACAGAATCAACGAGATCGTAACGCTACCGCACGGTTTAGGGAAGACCGCCAAGGTCTGCGTGATCGCTGACGGGGATCTAGTCACAAAGGCTAAGTCTGCCGGGGCAGACCTCGTGATAACCAAGCAGGAGATCGACCAGTACGCTGGGAACAAGAAGGCAATCAAGAAACTAGCAGAGTCCTACGACTACTTCATGGCAAGGACAGACCTTATGGCATTGGTAGGAAAGACTTTCGGCTCGGTCCTCGGCCCAAGAGGTAAGATGCCTGAACCGCTTCCACCGACTGCTAACGTTGACGCATTGATAAAGAAGTATAGAAACTCAGTGAGGATAAGGATAAGAGACCAGCCTGCAGTGAGGTGCAGGGTCGGTTCAGAGGATATGTCTTCGGAAGACCTAGCCGAAAACGTCACCAGTGTCCTGAATACTGTAGACCGGAAGATAAAGCTCGACCAGCACCTGTCGAAACTCGCGGTGAAGACGACTATGGGAAGGCCTGCCAAGTTGAGGTGATTCCGTTGTCAGTGAAAGCCACATTACTAGAAAAACAGAGGAAGGTTGAGCGTCTTAAGGGGCTCATGAAGGAGTACCCGGTGTTCGCAATAGCTGACCTGAAGGGCATGAAGGCGAACCAGCTCCAGCTCTTGAAGAAGAAGTTCAAGGACGATATGGAGATCAAGGTCTCGAAGAATACGCTGATTGCCCGGGCGCTTAAGGAGATCGGAATAAAGGACTACGAGGAGATCGAGAAGTACCTCTCAGGCCCAAACGCTTTCGTCTTCTCGAAGAAGAACCCCTTCAAGTTGTATTTCATGTTCGAGAAGAACAAGGTCGAATCCGCCGCCTCGCCAGGGGAGATCGCTCCTAACGACATCGTCGTGACGGCAGGAAACACTGGTCTCCAGCCAGGTCCGATACTGAGCAAGTTCGGCGCGGCGAAGATACCCACAAAGATACAGGACGGGACCGTCTGGATCGCCAAAGACACAACGGTCGTAGAGAAAGGGAGCACGATATCCGCAGACGTGGCAGACCTGCTCAGCAAGCTTGGCTTAAAGCCGATACTCGTCGGCCTCAGGCTCCGCATGGCATACGACGGAACCGTGATACCGGGAGAGATGCTCGCGATTGACCTAGACGACTACAGATCAAAGCTGTCCGAGGCTGCGGGCTATGCTTTGAACCTCTCGGTTAACGCAGCCTATCCGACAAAGGAGACCGTGCAACTCATCGTTGCGAAGGCGTACAGGGATGCCAAGGGAGTCGCCGTTGAGGCAGGCTTCGTCACACCTGAAACTATTGGCGACCTTGTTGCTGTGGCCGCTGCGAGAGGCAGGGCGGTAGCAGCAGAGGCATCTAAGAGGCGCCCGGAGCTTAACCTGTGAGGCGGTTCCTTTGGAACGGAGCCCTGCTAGTGCCTTAGGAAAAACAATCACATCCCTTTTTTTGGGCGAAGGATTTAAGTATCAAAGTTTTCGTATAACTCTACGCTTGTTTGGGGGTGATTAAGATCGAGTATATTTATGCCGGGATGCTTCTTCACAACGCGAAGCAGCCAATAAGCGAAGACAATGTAAAGAAAGTGCTTTCTGCTGCAGGTATCGCAGTGGACGAGGTCAGAGTCAAGGCGTTGGTGGCAGCCCTCAGCGAGATCAACATCGATGAGGCAATAAAAGCAGCAGCAGTGCCTGTTGCTGCAGCCCCAGCAGCAGCCGCGCCAGCTCCGGCCCCGGCAGAAGCCAAGAAGGAAGCACCGAAGGAAGAGAAGAAGGAAGAAGCTTCCGAGGAAGAGACGGCAGAGGGGTTGGGTTCGCTCTTCGGCTGAACGGAGGCAACCAGCCAGAGAGAGAAGCGGTTGACTGGTTTTTCTGACTCGGCGGTCAGCCGCGCTGACCTTCCTATTTTCATCTAATTTTTGAGTTGCAGTTTTTAACTTTTTGCGAACAGCTCCGCAAGATGCTGAGCTTAATTAAATTTATCAGCATCTCACGTGACTATGTATCAGTCTTCATTTGGAGGCATGCATTAATTATGATGGTATCCCCTGATGAATACGCGCTGGATTTCTTCAAGGTCAGAGGATTCGAAAGGAAGACGTGTAGCTCCTGCGGTCGAAACTTCTGGACACTTGATCCTGACCGCAAGATCTGCGGGGACTCTCCCTGTGCCCCCTACTCATTCATCGACAACCCGCCGACGAGGAGGCGGTATTCGATTGGGGAAATGCGGGAACTCTTCCTTTCCTACTTCGAGAGACGCGGACACGCGAGGATCAGGAGGTACCCTGTCGTGGCACGGTGGAGGGATGACATATTCCTGACCATAGCGTCGATCGCCTGTTTCCAACCACACGTGACCAGCGGGGAGGTGCCCCCGCCTTTCAACCCGCTCACCATCTCGCAGCCCTGCATTAGGATGAACGACCTAGACAACGTTGGGAAGACGGGCGGGCGCCACCTGAGCATATTCGAGATGATGGCACACCACGCATTCTCGAGCCCTGCGAGCAAGGTCTACTGGAAAGATGAGACTGTAGAATACCACCACGATTTCCTTACAAAGGAGCTAGGAATCCACGGCGAGGAGGTTACCTACATCGAGCACTGGTGGGAGGGGGGCGGCGACGCGGGTCCAGACTTGGAGGGAATAGTCAGGGGGATTGAACTCTCCACACTGGTGTTCATGCAGTACCGGAAGGTGGGTGGGGAGTACCGGGAGCTGCCAATTAAGATCGTCGACACAGGGTATGGACTCGAGCGCTTCACGTGGGTTTCTCAGGGCACGCCTACAGCATTCGAAGCCATATATGGAAGACTGATGGAAGACTTCATATCGCTGTCAGGAGTGGAGATGCCGGACGACAGGGTACTCGCCGAGTGCACGCGATACGCGGGTCTTATGGACATAATCGACGCCGGGTCAATCAGAGAGAGCCGTGCTAAGGTAGCGAAAATAATCGGGAAAGACCCGGAGGAGTTAGATAAGATCCTCTCTCCCTTCGAGAGGCTGTTGGCAGTCCTTGATCACACGAAGGCCCTCGCTTTCATGCTGGGCGACGGGATAGTACCTTCGAATGTGAAGGCGGGCTACCTGGCAAGGTTGCTGATCAGGCGTACCATCAGAGCCATCGAGTCTCTGGGGATCCGTTCCAGTCTGGCTGACATCCTGGCTATGCAGGTAGATTACTGGAAAGGGCAGTTCCCTGAGCTCTCGGAGAGGGTCGACTACATAAGAAAGGTTGCCGATCTTGAGGTTAAGAGGTACGCTAGGACCATTGAGCAGGGCAAGTCCCTCGTGAGCAGGCTCCTCTCCAACAAGGGAATCCGGGAAAGTGGCAGGCTGCCTACCGAGAAGCTAATAGAACTATACGACTCGAACGGTCTACCTCCTGAAATAGTGAAGGAGGTCTGCTCCTCCCATGGGATCCAAGTCGAGATACCTGACACATTCGATACGATCGTCGCCGGAATCCACGCCTCTGCCCCCGCAGGAAAGGCTGCAAACAGTGCCCAAAAGGCTGACCAGTTTGCGGGCATCCCTGACCTCCCCTCCACGGATCTCGTCTACTACTCCCAGCCCTCGCTCCGTACGATGCGCTCGAAGGTGCTCTACGCCGACGCCCACCGGCTCGTTCTGGACAGGACAATATTCTACCCTGAGGGTGGCGGTCAGCTTAGCGACTCTGGGAAGATCTGCCTGGGAGACCGCGTCGCCACGGTGAGTGGTGTCTTCAAGTCCAGGGGGGTCGTCGTACACCTGGTCGACAACGCATCTGCGTTCAAGCCTGGTGATGAGGTAGTCTGTGAGATCGACTGGGAGCGCCGTGCGAGCCTCGCCCGCCACCACTCCTCTACTCACATCCTGCTGGGAGCAGCGAGGAGGGTCTTGGGAGACCACGTGTGGCAAGAGGGCGCGCAGAAGTACGTAGAGAGGAGTAGGCTCGACATATCCCACTACGAGAAGATCACCCCCGACCAGCTTAGGGAAATTGAGATCCTCGCTAACAGGGTCATCGAAGAGTGCAGGCCCATCCGTGCTTATTTCGAGGAGAGGAACAGAGCTGAGCAGAGCTTCGGTATGCGCCTCTACCAGGGAGGAGTGGTCTACGGACCGACAATAAGGGTGGTCGAGGTGGAGGGATGGGACGTTGAGGCATGCGGTGGCATACACTGCTCGAACACTGGGGAGATCGGTTTTCTCAAGATAATAAATGCCGAGCGGATCCAGGATGGTGTCGAGAGGATAGAGTTTGCCTCAGGTCCAGCAGCGCTGGCGCACGTACATGGGCTAGAGTCAAAGATAGCTCATGTTTCCGATGTTTTGAACTCGCCGTCGGACAGGCTTGAGAAGGCTGCAGAGGGGCTGGTATCCTCGCTTTCGGAATCGAAGAAGGCTATTGAGCGCCTCAGGAGGGCACTCGCGTCCGAGATCGCACCGCTCCTCGCCTCACAATGCGAGGAGGTAGGAAAATTCAGGCTGTATCAGCGGATCTTCAGCAACCTCCTAGGAGAAGACCTCTTACCCATCGCCTCGTCCCTTTCAGAGAGAGATCCTAGCGCTGTGGTCTTCCTCGCCTCTGCGGTAGACGGTAGCCTTGTTGTAATGGCGGGAGAGCTAGCAGTCGCATCGGGAGTTGACGCCGGGAGGTTGGTATCGGAGGCGGCTAAGCAAATCTCAGGTAAGGGAGGAGGGAAGCAGGATCTAGGTCAGGGGAGAGCACCCGCCTCCTCGCTAAAAAACTTCGATTGTGCATCGACAAGGCTTAAGGGTATCCTCCTTGGAATTAGGTGATCTTGTGACGGATGCATCCGGGGGTGTCCATATGTCATTCGATTTCAAATCCTTGGAGGAGAAGTGGCAGAAGAGGTGGAGCGAAGCCCGCATATTCGAGGCGGATCCAGCCTCCGAGAAGCCGAAGTACTACCTGACGGTTGCCTATCCGTACCCAAACTCTCCGCAGCACATCGGCCACGCAAGAACCTACACCTTGGCAGATGCGCACGCCAGGTATATGCGGATGAAGGGGTACAACACGCTGCTGCCTATGGCGTTCCACTACACTGGGACCCCGATACTTGCTATGAGCAAGAGGGTCGCGGCCGGGGACAGCGAGCTGATAGATGTCTTCGTTAACCTCTACGGGGTACCCAGGGAAGTCATTGACACATTCACCGACCCACTGAACATCGCCAGGTACTTCCACAGCGACATCAGGCTCGGTATGCAGGAGATGGGCTTCTCTATAGACTGGAGGAGGGAATTCACAACGATAGACCCTGCCTACAGCAAGTTCATCGAATGGCAGTTCAGGAAGCTCATGTCCGCAGGACTCATCACG
>JASFYL010000074.1 GCA_030055575.1 Thermoproteota archaeon
AGACGCCTCGTTGGCTATGTCCCTCAAGAGGTGAGCGTGTGGACGGACATCAGCGGGTACGAGAACCTCCTCATCTACAGCAAGGTCTATGGTATACCGTCTAGGGAGCGTAAGAGGAGCATCAAAGGGGTCCTGGAAAGCGTTGGGCTAAGCGAGGCTGCTAACAGGCTCGTGAGGCTCTACTCGGGCGGGATGATCCGGAGGTTGGAGATAGCATGCGCGCTCCTCATCAGCCCCGAGATACTCTTCTTGGACGAGCCCACGATTGGCCTTGACCCAATGGCGAGGAAGGCGATCTGGGAGAAGCTGGTGTCATTCAGGAGGGAGAACGGAACGACCATCTTCTTCAACACGCATTACATGGACGAGGCAGATCTCTACGCAGATGAGATCGGGATAATTGCGCGTGGAAAGATCGTGAAGACAGGCTCCGTGCCAGACCTGAAGCGCTCTGTGGGAGGGGAAGCGATACACCTCCAGCTCGCCGAAGGTCTGGGCGTGAGCGGGGAAGAGCTCGTAAAGTCGTTCCGTGGGATCCCGGCGGTGAAGGAGGCTTCGATCGAAGGTTCCACGCTAAGAGTCGTTACTAGCAGCGCCGAGGGAGCCCTGCCAAGGGTCATGCGGCTTTTGGACTCACTCCAAGTCGCAGTAGAGAAGGTGTCAATGGAAGAGCCCACGCTCGATGATGTATTCTTCAAGTACGCGGGGAGTTGGCTCGATGCAGGCGCAAGGATCTCTGAGATCAAGAAGGTGAGGGAGAGGGTCAAGAGGGGTTGAAGGAGGATGAAGATGAACGCCATCAGTAACATCTTTGCCATGATGGAGCTCGAGCTGAGGAGGATAAGGCACGACCGAACGGAGCTGTACACCCGGGCGATTCAGCCCGCCCTCTGGATCGTGATCTTCGGACCAGTGATGGGCGCCCTTAAGGCGATACCCACGGGCGGGATACCGTACACGGACTACATGACCCCAGGGATCATCGTACAGTCGATGACATTCGTGAGCATCTTCTACGGCCTCACTATGGTATGGGAGAGGGAGTCCGGGATACTAAAGAAGCTGCTCGTAACACCCATGTCCAGGTACGCGATTGTGGTCGGCAGATCCATGTCCTCGGGTCTCAGATCCATATTTCAGCTCTTCATAATAGTCCCGATCGCGCTCGTGATGGGAGTCAGGATAATCGCCAACCCCTTCTGGCTCCTCTGCGCCGTCGCTTTGATCTTCATAGCCTCGGGAGGGTTCGCGGCGACATCTGTGCTAATAGCTTCTTTCATGAAGAGCAGGGAGCGGTTCATGGGCATAGGGCAAGTGATCACAATGCCACTCTTCTTTGCAAGCAACGCGCTGTACCCAGTCGATATAATGCCACCTGTGCTGAGGGAGCTCTCCGCGGTCAACCCGATGAGTTACGTGGTCGATGCCGTGAGGGGGCTGATGATAACCGGGAACTTGTCGCAGCTGCCGCTAGACGCGGCTGCGATCATTCTGTTCGATGTTGCAATGTTCATCCTCGCATCGATCAGCTTCAAGCGGATAATTGAGTAGCCCAAGCAGAGCCCCCAGAAACCGAGGTGGGCGGACTCATGGGGCGGGGAACCGCCCGAGGGACGTCGCCCACGAGCTCAACGCGCCTAGCTTCTGGAGTAGTAGAAGGAGGGAAGCAGATCACCTGTTCGAGAGCAACAGACCAAATATGACGAGGGCGGAGCCGACAAAGAAGAGACCGTCCAGGCGCTCCCCAAGTAAGGCGAAGGCGAACGAGGAGGCGATCACAGGGATGAGGAAGAGGTACGACCCAGCCTCTGAGGCAGGGATCTCCGATAGTGCCCTGTTCCAGAGGAGGTATGCCACGGCGGATGAGAACACCCCTAGCATCACCAAGGAAAACCAAGATATGGGAAGGGCTGGGACTGCGAGTCCCTCAGCCGCCAAAGCCAAGGGCACGAGGAAGACCATCCCAAAGAGTGAAGAGTACGCGGTGATCTCGAGCGCGCTGTTCTTGAGCAGCCTCTTCTTGGTGTACAGGGAGTAAGCCACCCATGAGAAGATGGAGCCGAGGCAGATCAGGTCTCCCAGGAAGGAGGGAGTTTCCGTCGCTACACCGTCCCTCAGGACCACCATTACGACGCCGGAGAAGGCTATCGCAATCCCTGCTGCCTTCGTCCTTGTGAGCCTCTCGCCCAACAGGAGGTGGCTGAAGAGCGCGATGAAGACAGGGTTCGAAGCGATTATTACGCTCGACTCTGAGGCGTTGGTGTACTGCATACCTATGTTCTGGAAGAGGTGGTACATCGTGACCCCAGTCAGCCCCAAGAAGAGAAGGGGCTTCCACTCCTTGCCACGGATTATCGGAATTCCATAGAAACGCATCATCAGGAAGAGCAGCGGCACGGCGATCGCAAACCTCTGGAAGGCGAGGTTTATTGGCGGCATCTCCTCGAGGGCTATCTCGATGAAGATGAACGAGGTCCCCCAGAGGAAGACTGTGAAGAGCAGCAGTGCTGCGCCCTTTCTCAAGCACGATCACGGAGAAGGATTGTGGCGACCATCCTGATAGCCTTTGTGCTGGATTGGCGGTAGGCTCACGCGCACCCTCTCCCCGATTGGAGACGAGGGGAATCCGTGTCGAAGAAGGCAAACTCTCAAGGACGGATGTGTGGATAAAGGAGGGGAATGAATAAGTAAGTTTAAAGAGCACTCCTTTATAGTAAGAGATTCTTTGCGGGGTGTGAACCGGATGGACTGGATTACTGCCGTTCTCAGGTTGGTCTTGACTTTTGTGCTCTCTCTCCTCTTCGGGGTCTATAGGCAGAAGGCTTTCAAGCCAGCCGGATTCGGCATTTATGTATTCGTCGCGATCGCCGCCTGTGGCATTTCGATAACAGCGCTGGAGCAGATGAGGGACGGAGCCGTCCCACTCCTCTCCGCGGTAGTGACTGCGACTGGCTTCTTGGGGGCGGGCGCGCTACTGAAGACGGGCTACAAGGTCATCGGATTCGTGACCGCAGCCAGCATATGGCTCTTCGCCTGTTTCGGCGTGATCATGGCGATGGGGGAGTACGCCGTCGCCGGCGCAGTTTATGCGATGGTGTTGGTCTCGCAGGCGCTTGACAGGTTCATGGAAAGAGAGGGCATAGGGACGCAGACGAAGGTCACCATCTGCACCAGCAACACCGTGGACCTGAAAGAGATCGATGGGGAGATCTCCGAGTGCGCCAGGAACTTCAAGCTCGAAGGAATCGAGGAGGACAAGGAGAAGGGAAGGATGGTAATGAGCTATACCATATACGGCAAGAAGGGCTGCGTGCCTGCCCTCGCCAGCAGGCTAAGGGGCAAGGAATGGTTCCAATCCCTTAGAGCAGAGTGAATCAGCTACGGTAGTGGGTGAGCAGCGGATGGGAAAAACTCATCCACTCATTGGCGGCAAGACTTCCTAAATCTACCCAGCATATCGAATAGGCAAACCTGGCAGCTTACCAGTAGCTGAAACCAGCCCGGTCCCCATTTAATTCGAAAGGTGAGATGAGGACACTGCGTCTGGATTCAACTAGTAACAGATATCCCCCGGCTTCTTCTTGACGTAACTGTAGGCGGTCAGGGCTGCTGCTGCACCCTGCCCAGCTGCTATTATCACCTGCGCATACGGTGTGTCGGTCACGTCCCCAGCCGCGAAGATCCCCTCGCAGCTAGTCCTCCCGTACTTGTCAGTTATGATCCTGCCTTCCGAGTTCGTCCTGACGAGGTGCTGAACATACTCGAGTTTTATGTCCCTCCCGATGTCCAAGAATACCATGTCGACCTTGAGCTCACGCTCTTCTCCCGTCTTCAGGTTTTTCAGGAGCACAGAGCTCAGCGAGTCACCTCCCCTGAACTCCATGATTACGGTGTTCAGGAGAAACTCGACATTGGGTATCTTCCTCACCCGGACGAGGGTCATCTCGTCGCCCCTGAACTCCTCACGGCGGTGGACTATGTAGATCCTCGATGCTGCAGTGGAGAGCATCTCCGCCCTCTGGAGCGCGGTGTTCCCTCCTCCTACGATAGCCACCGCCTTGCCCGAAGCTTGGCTCGGGTCGCACTTGAGGGAGACGTTCACCCCTCTGCCAAGGAACCGCTCTTCCCCCGGCACGCATAGGCGCCTTGGCTTCCTCCCACCGGTGACTATCACTGCCCTCCCCAGGAAGTCCCCAGCGGTGCTTGAGACCCTGAAAAGGGATCCCTCCTTTTCCACCATTCTCACCTCGGAGATGACGAACTCCGCCCCGTACTCCCTTGCCTGCCGCTCGAACACCGCGGCTAAGCCGAGCCCGCTCTTCTCAAGGTAACCGAGGTAGTTGTCGATGTGCTCTGTGAGGAGCACTTGACCCCCGATATCCATGGTTAGGACTAGCGTGGTCATCAGCCGCTTTCTAGCATAGACCGCCGCGGTGAGCCCTGCGGGACCCCCGCCCACAATTATTACATCGTAAACCTTGCCCAATCGGATCACCACTTAGCTTAAGCCAAGCTATCCCAAAAACTGAAAATGTAGAAGTGAGCCAAGGATGAAAGAAAAGACAGAAGGGTTCGAGAATCGTTGTGCCGGAAACGCCGCCAGAGCTACTCCCTCGCGCGCAGGATCTCTGCCTTCAGCTCCTCGTATGCCCTCTTTATCTCCTCCACGCTCGCCTCGTCCTCGAGGGTCGTGATGTCTCCTATTGGACGCTCCTCGACGACTGCTGCTACGACCCTCCTCATTATCTTGCCGCTTCTCGTCTTGGGCAGCTTCTCGACGAAGTAGACCGACTCGGGAGCAGCGATGGGCCCGATCGTCCTCCTTATGTGGTTTATGAGCTCGATCCTGAGCTGCGGAGACGGCTGGTGGTCAGGCCTAAGCACCACGAACGCGACTGGGACCTGCATCTTTATTGGATCCACCTTGCCGACTACCGCAGACTCTGCTACTGATGGGTGGGAAATGAAGGCGTCTTCGAGCTCGATGGTGCCTATCCTGTGCCCTGCGACCTTCAGCACCTCATCTGCCCTGCCCAAGAGCCAGAAGTACCCGTCCTCGTCCTTCATCGCAAAGTCTCCGGGGTAGTAGCACCCAGGGAACCTCTTGAAGTAGACATTCTTGAATCTCTCCGGATCTCCCCAGAGGGTCATGAACTGCCCAGGCCAAGGCTTACGGATTACTAGGTACCCCTTCTCATTCGGACCGACAACCCTACCATCCTCTGCGAGAACCTCAGCATCCACGCCCGGCAGCGGCAAAGTGGCTGACCCAGGCTTCAGCGGGATAGGCGCCAGCCCAGGCTGGGGCGCTATCATAATCCCGCCAGTCTCGGTCTGCCACCAAGTGTCCACAATAGGCGCCCTCTGCTGACCGATATGGGTGTAGTACCAGTTCCAAGCCTCGGGGTTGATCGGCTCCCCGACAGTGCCCAAGATCCTCAGGCTCGAGAGGTCGTGCCTCTTTGCCCACTCCTCCCCAAACTTCATGTGCATCCTTATGGAAGTGGGAGATGTGTAAAAGACCGTGACCCCGTACCGCTCCACAATGTCCCACCACCTGTCCGGCGTCGGGTAGTCCGGAGCGCCCTCGTAGATCAGCGATGTGCATCCGGCTATCAGTGGACCGTACACCACGTACGTGTGACCAGTGATCCAGCCTATGTCCGCGGTGCACCAGTAGATGTCACGGTCGTTGAGGTCGAACACGATCTTCTGTGTGAAGTAAGCCCAGACCATATAGCCCGCAGTCCCATGGGTTGCGCCCTTAGGCTTTCCGGTAGTCCCAGAGGTGTAGAGTATGAAGCTCGGGAAGGTGCCCTCCAGCCGCTCCGGCTCCACGTACCTGTC
>JASFYL010000075.1 GCA_030055575.1 Thermoproteota archaeon
GCTCTGAGGATCGAGACCACTTGCCCTAGGGTAAAGAAGTACGCCGAGCAGCTGCAGGGGGTCAGGATAACTGATTTGGCTCAGCCTATTTTGAAAAACCCTGTTTATGTGATCGCATCTTCGACTATCGGTCCTGAGTGCGTAGTACCGTGCGCAGTCATCTCTGCGACATGGACTGAGGCAGGAATGGTCGCCAGGAGCATTCTGAATAGGTACCCGAGCACGTGCTTCACGTACGAGGCCTCCCAACATTAACTGACGTGATAATAGGGCGACTCGGCAAGGAGATAAAAAATACATATAACATAAAAAAGGGGCGCACCATAATATTGGTAGGTGATACAAATGGCAGACGTATTGGGCATCCTAATCAATTTGGTAGTCAGCATAATCATCCTGTCACCAGTGCTTTGGATATCTGGTCGGTTGCTTGTCGGAAAAGAGAAGGCTAAGTTCACTGATGCCATATGGATCGTTGCTATCGGGACAATTATTGGAACGGTATTCGGTTACTTCTCGTTAGGATGGATTGGCACGATAATCATGATCGTCGTATGGCTCTTACTGATTAAACATTTCTTCGACTGCGGATGGCTAAAGGCATTCTTGGTAGCTCTCGTGACTTTGATAATATTCATAGTGATAGGCATTATCTTGGCGCTAATCCTCGGACTGGCCTTCTTTGCAATGCTGTAATTGATCTTTTTATACTGCCTCCATTTTTTTTGTTAGATTTGAGTTGGTCAGTTCTAAAATCTGAAACCGTCAGCTTTAGATAATATTCCCATTAGATTCCTTTAGAATTCATTTAAAAGCAGAATTGTGCCCCATTAAGTTGCTCGGTGTGCAGTATTGGGCTAAAGCGATCTGCCTTCTGAAGGTTTGTCTGCTGCCTGCTTAGGTCTTGTCTCTGCTTGTGTACTACAAAAGCGAGATGTATTAACCCGCTATATGTGACGCGTTAGCCCTTCAGAAACCAAAAAATAAAAAGATTTAGATCAAATTTACCAGGCGCTTGAGGGATCCTGCTTCAGCTTGGTCACAAGGTCTTTCGTAACGCCCACTGCTGCAGAGGCATCATGAGGCCTCGCGTCCGCTCCGATGGAGAGTGCCCACTCCTCTGTCACGGGTCCCCCTCCGACTATCACCTTCACCTTATTCCTGACACCAGCCTGGGAGAACATGTCGATAACCTTCTTCATTGCAGGCATCGTCGTGCTCATCAGGGCAGACATCCCGACAACCTCTGCTTTGTTCTCCTTCGCCGCCTCGAGGAACTTAGCCAAGGGGACATCCTTGCCCAGGTCGATTACATTGAAACCGGCTGCGCTCAGCATGATCTTGACTAGGTTCTTGCCGATGTCGTGAATGTCCCCTTCTACAACTCCTAGCACGACCTTGGCTGGCACCGTGGTGACGTCAGCCTTCATGTGGGGGGTCAGCACTTCGACCGCTGCGTTGAGCGCGTTAGCTGAGCAGAGTACCTCGGGGACGAAGTACTCCTTCTTCTCGTACTTCTGGTTCACGACGCTCATCGCGTCTCCACCGAACTTCGTGACCAGCTCGTACGCGTTCAGTTTCGCAGCTACCGCCTCCCTGGCCCACTTGGCGGCGGCTTCCTCGTCTCCTTCGACTATAGCCTTCACAAATCCATTAATGATATCCTCTCTTGTTGCCATATCCAACACCTCACACATACACCATGCATCTGGCGACCTCTACCATCGCCCTGAAGTTGGCTGTTGGGGTCCTAGGCGGTATGCCGCAGGAAGGCATCAACACGTCGACCCCCTTCTTGATCGCCTCGACCGCCGCCTCCTTGACCTTCTGCGGAGTTCCGAAGAGGAGAGCAGTTATGGTAGGGACGCCTCCGACGATAGCAATCTTATCCCCAACAATTGCCTTCGCGAAGGCGGGATCAACCTGTGCATCTACAGAGAAAGCGTCAAACCCAGTATCCGCAATGTAAGGAAGGTACGAGGACGTATTCCCGCAGATGTGCAGTACTATTGGGGCGCCGATCTTCTTGGCCATGTTTTGGTAGACCGGAACCATTACGTCTTTGAAGAACTGTGGCGAGAGTATGTCTGATGTAGCTGAAGGGTCTGCGATACAAACAACATCGGTCCCGCTCTGGATCGCTCTCTTGCAGTCTTCTATGTTCATCTCTGATATTTGCATCAATGCCTCCTTGATCTCCTCCAGCGATCGCTTCTTCGTCCAAACACAGAACTTCTCAATCCCGAAGATGTGCCCTGCTACCGTGAATGGACCGGTTACTTGGTTCACGATGGGGAGGTAGTCTCCATACTCCCTCCTGAGCCTCATCTCGACGTCGTGCTTCAGCGGGAACCTCCCCGTCTCGACTATGTTTTCTGGTATTCTCAAGTCCTTCAGGTCGTTGAAGGCATGCGTCTCTACGCTGGGATGCCTATCTATCCTGCCCCAGTTGATCTTGCATCCTAGAGCCTCCGCCTCGACGCAAAGATCAAACGGCAACTTGAATCCCTCCAGCCCCACGACTTCCCAAGCAGCTGCGGCGAGCTTAAATGCGAGCTGCGGATCCCTGTTAGCATCAGGAAACGGCGCATTCACGGCGTTCATCTGTTCGACCGTTGCTGTCGTCAGAGTGTCCATGCAGCTTATCCTGTCTGCCCTCTTCTTATTCCCCGTGACGCAGAGGAGAGCCCGTTTACGCGGCGTCATTTCGACCATATAACCACCTGCAGTTTCTATCTTAACGCCTTTATATAAACAATTTCTTGGAAGGTAGATCCACTCTTCCTAATCCTGTTACAACTACTGTCCTCACAGAAGTTATAAAAAAGGCACTGCCTCCATTTACTAGCGGGGAAAGATGCCTGTTGAAGATCTCGAGAGTTGGCATTGTGGCAAAGTCAAATTCTGAAGAGGCCGCAAGGGTCGCCGTGGAGATTGGCTCCTTCCTTTCCAAAAGGGGCGTCGAGGTGGTATCCTCCCCTGAGGTGCCGCCAGCCAAGGGGTGGCGCACCTCCCCCCCAGAGGGGATGTCCGCCGACCTTGTTATTGTTGTAGGAGGCGATGGTACGATAATGCGGACGGCTCAGCGCGTCGGGGAGACCCCTATTCTCGGAGTAAAGGTGGGAGCCTTGGGCTTCCTTTGCGAGACCACTCCGGATAGGGCGCTTGAGACGCTTGAATGCGTTCTAGAAGGCAGGACTTTCCTCGAATTCAAGACCAGACTCTCCGTCACCTGCGGTGGCACATGCCTACCGGACGCACTCAACGAGGTTTTGATAACCTCTTCAAGACCTTCCAAGATAATGCGCCTCTCTGTTTCCGCAAACGGTAAGCCTATTCACCGAGGGATGGCCGATGGTGTCATCGTTTCCACGACGACTGGATCTACCGCTTACGCACTCTCCGCAGGGGGACCTCTGGTCGACCCTGGGCTGGACGTCCTTGAGTTGGTCTTCATTTGCCCCCTCAACCGTGGTTTGAGACCAATCCTGTTTCCGACATCGACGAGAATCGAGGTCGAGGTACTCTCAGATGCCTCGAGCGGGCTCGTCGTGGTGGACGGTCAAACCTCAATGGACATCAGGGAGAGAAGCCTCATAGCTATGGAGCGGTCCGAGCGACCTGCAGTCTTCCTACACACCTCTTTACCTAGCTTTTATGAAAAGGCAAGCAGAATGCTGAACTTGGGGCTTGGAATACATTGAAGACCTATGTCCTCGACACCTCCGCCATAATCTATGGATTTAACCCACGCCTCGTAGAGGGGGTTCACTACATCACCCCAGGCGTAGAGGCCGAGCTCTCCGCGGGCAGAACCAAGTCCACAATGGAGCTCTCTCTCGCGAGCGGGAGCCTCAAGATAAGGGCTCCGAAGCCAGATTTCGTTACTGTTGTAAAGGCGAGAGCCTCCTCGACCGGGGATCTGTCAGTGCTCTCTGAGACCGACCTCGAGGTCGTCGCCCTAGCCCTAGAACTTGACAACGACGGCCGTGAGGTTGTTGTGGTCAGCGACGACTACAGCCTCCAGAACCTTTGTACGCTCCTCTCGATCGAGTTCAAGCCAATGGTGACCAAGGGGATCTCCCAAGAGTTCTGGTGGCTCCTCTACTGCCCTGCCTGCGGCGCGACATACGAACAGAAGAAAGGTACAACTACTTGCCAGATATGCGGGCACTTGCTCAAGAGGAAGGTCTACAGCAAGAAGCGGATCAACGGGACCTCCTGAACCTGGCGATGAAGTAGCCTGGGGCTTCATATCTGTCAGGATCGAACCTTACGCACTCCGAATAGCCGATCCCCTCCCCGGCTCCTGCTAGCCTGAGCGGGGGCTCATCTAGCTCGAGGTTCAGTTCGTCTTCGGCGAACCTGACCACGCCCTCGTTCTCTTCATAGCTCAGAGTGCAAGTCGAGTAGACGAGGATACCGCCGGGCTTGAGCACATTAACCGCCGCCCTCAAGAACTGCTTCTGGAACTCGGCTGAGGAGAGTACCTCTGCTGCCCCTGCCTCCTCGTAAAGCTTCGGTCTCACCCCGAGCGCAGTACAGGGAGGGTCGACAAGCACCCTGTCCGCTCTGAGCGAGGGGTAGTCCCTGTCCAAGTACCTAGCGTCTGCTCTCTCAACCCTAACTGATCTTATCCCAAGCCTACTTAGCACTCGCTTCATCCGGTCGACCCTTCCCGGAGAGTGTTCGAATGCCAATACCCTGCCGCAATCGTTCTGGAGCTGCGCTATGTGAGATGCCTTCCCGCCAGGCGCCGCACACATGTCGATTACAGTCTCTCCTGGCTGCGGGTCTAGGACGACCGTGGTGTAGATGGCAGGTAGGCTCTGCTCCTGTATCTTCCCTTCTAGAAAGAGGCTGCTCTCCCTGATGGCGGGGAGCCTGTAGATGCTCTCCTCCGTAAATACCGCAATCCCCTCTGCACCCCTTATGCCCGAGTGGACTGCCGTCCTCCCGCTCGCCACCGTGTTTCCCCTGGGGTCCACCACAATCGTCCTATCTCCAACCTTGACCCTCTCCATCCGCATTACCCCGGGAAGATAAAGGTTGCTCCCGAGCATTACGCTCTCGGCAGCGTGCTTCTTGGCTGTCACTACCTTCCCCGTGCACGTAATGGGATGAGGACCAGAAATATCAAGCAAGATTGCCTCGCCGATTTCTTCGTGTGGAGAGCATTCTACGCCCGCTTCACTGAAGCGTTCCAACGCTTCATCAACGCTTGTCCTCAGCGTGTTGACTCTCACCGCATACTTCTTTGGCGGCTTCCCGAGACTCTCAAGAACCTTCTCGAGTCTCGGGCCGTATGTTTTCGACAGCAGCTCGACCAGGTCTCTCTTGTAGCGTTCGACACGCTGCTCGGTTCTCAAGCCATTCCCCACAATAGCAAGGCTATCCCAAAGGGATATTTTAGTGTGCCCTGGATCTTACCTTGTGTCAAAGATGCCTCTCGGTAAGATCTCGAGGAAGGACGAGGGCTACTGCATTGACACCCTACTCAAGGAAATAAGATCGTGCCTGCGCGGCGGCGAATACGGCGCGCTCATCACTTTCGTCGGGGCAGTCAGGGGCAAGACCCCGAAGGGCTCGGAGGTGACTCAGCTCGAGTACGAAATGGACGAGGAGACTGCTGGAAGCACCCTCCAGAGAATAGCTTGCGATCTATCCAGAAATGAGGGCGTTAAGGAGGTAGTCATATGCCAT
>JASFYL010000076.1 GCA_030055575.1 Thermoproteota archaeon
GTAGCTGCCGCAGTTACTGTTATGGAAATGGATACGGGTTCTTAGGGATAGCTCACTTGGGATTGAGGCGCGCTATGCCCTAGGAAAGCAGTCGGCGGGATGATTATAGGTCAAGGGGGACGAGGACGAGTGAGAAAAAGGGGGCTAGGAAACGGCCTTCACAGGCGAGCGTCAATGGTAAGGAAGACATTAGCGATAGATAGGGACTGCTTGGAGACGGCACAGAAACTCTAGGATGTGAGGTGCAGATCCGTGAGCCCTCTAATAGTAAACATGGTCTAGTCGCTGAGCCGAATCGCTGCCTAGACCGCCGCCTCGGATGGGGATCTCACTTTTGCGCCATTAGCAGCTCCGAGTAGCCACGGATCTCCCTTTCTTACACTCTCTGCCTATTTTTCTGGGGGGGGGAGGGAGCTGCAAGGTCAACTCAATTTATCCAGAAAATATGACGACGAAATCCCGGATTGGCCTCCCGGTTACCTGTTAAGCAGGAGTTATAAAATTGTTGAAGATCCGCCACCTTTGACTACAAAAGATTAAGTAAGTAAGCATACCTATTTTATTTGGTGGGTATAGATGTCAAAGTCCGCATCGGCTGTTGCCGCCAAGTACCGAGACGAACTAATGTCCCGTAGGGGGGTGGTCGACGTGAGCTACGGCCCAGAAGGCGTGATCGTGCACCTGAGGGACGAATCTGATGCTTTAAATGTTCCGATCTCGCTAGACGGCATCCCAGTCGTGTATAGAGTGGTAGGCAAGCCCGGACCGCTGCCAGGAAAATGAATCGGTGCAGATAGTGGTCTCAGCTAATTAATATCCAGGCTAAACCGCATTGCCAAGGAGGTTCTAGGCATCAAGCAAAGCCCTCCTTGTATATCGGGCTTATGCCGATAAACCCTGACGGCGAGCCTTAGCACTCGGACGGTACCTTAGCCACATCGAATGTGATCGATTCTAAGGAAAGGGCACCGCTCTCAATTCCCCGCTCTTTCTACCCCACCCCCACTTCCGGATGGCAAAGAATAGGTAGCGCCCTACCGGAACGCTGCAGTAAACGGGGCACCTCGAAATGGTTGGCGAATCTATAGCTACGGCGCTAACCTGCAGCCGCCTAACTTCCCAAACGCCATGGGACTCGACGGCTTGGGTTTCCCTCATAGGATTGCTGCCCCCAACACTAGCCCAAGTTTCTTCTACGGACAGATTCCACATTTTCTACTCAGTCAAAAAACAAAGAAAATCTGGTCGGATGGATCCCTCGAGCCCCTTTGCCTGCCGAGATTGCCCAACGGTTCCGAAAGCCCAACCAGAAGCGCCTTTTTCGGGTATGGAGATAGTTTCAGTATGGTTCTTTTTACTGAACTGTTTAGGGTTAATTCTCCATCAATTTGTCAGATTACTTAACAAATCCGGCAGCTGGTGGGGGAAACGGACGGATCCTTTTCTTTCGGAATGCTAGCGGTCAGATGCTCGAGCCTCTAGCGCAGCGATCCTGGCTTCCAAGGCACTTATTCTGGCATCCTTCTCCGCGAGCTCGCGCCTCAGCGCTTCTAACTCTCCCCGGTTGTGCGCGTTCGCAGTCAGGTTCATCACGTCCAGGGCGACAGGGATCCCGGAGGCTGCCATCGCCGCGTACTCTTTGTCCCAGGCATCCCTGACCAGCAGGTCGAACCCAGACCGGTTCTCCTGGCAGCGCAACAGCGGCAGGTACGCGCCCCTCAGCGACCCGAGGAGCTCCTGGTATGACTGCCTGAAAGGAGGCGTTATCCTCCCCATGAAGCTCCCTCCATCCCCAATGCTACCCAGACCACTCCTGACCCCACTCTTCCCACCACCATGGCTCTCAACACATTCTGACGGTACGAGGGCGGAAGCCGGCGTCGCCTTCTCAGGGTGCCTCAGCAGCGTAGCTCGGACGCCCCCCCTGACGCTGCGGATCTCCACGATCACTCGGGAGAGGCTCAAGACGAGGCTGGAGCAGAGGGCCCGATCCCGGGACGTCAGGACGACCGCAGCGCCGGTCTCGGAGGCAATCCGCCACATCGAGGAGGCGGTCAGATCCATCTCCCGGGATCCATCTCCACCCCCCTCCCCCTTTCCTTCCACCTCGCCTCCCCTGAACGCCGAGATGTCGTGGACTATGACCAGAACCGGACGCCCGGATGCCCTCGCCGCCTTCTCGAGGGCTGCCGCTTCCTTGGCTTGCCTCTCCCTGCTGTACGCTGCCACGAAGACTATCCGATCGAGTACCTCCCTGTAGTCGAGCCCCCGGAGCTTCGCAAGGATTGCTATCCTGCCTGGCGAGACCACGCTCCTGCGGCGGTAGTAGTCGGTGTTGTTCATGTAGGCGACGCCCCCCCTCTCGCAACCCGAGACCAAGAGGGCGTGCACGAGCGCGTCCAAGAACCAGGGAGATCCGGAAAAAAGGTGGATCCTGCCCCCACAGACACCTCCCGTGAGTGAGTCCAATGCAGGAAATCCGGTCAGCAGCGGTGAGCCGCGCATGCCGCATGCCGGAAGCGAGGAGGCCCTGACGAAGCCTGCGATCCCCATAGCGCCTGCTCCCGCATCCGCACCCGTGCCCGGTTTCAGTCCAGCGCCACAGCCATGACCGCAGCCTCGGCCTAAGCCAGCCCCGATGCCAATCCCCAAAGGCAACGCACCCAGATCAACAACACCTTATCACTTTCGCCGAGAAATACCCTTCAGAACCATCGGACCGACATCGCCGAGGCGGGAAAGGGAATGGAACACTTTCGCCAAGGAGAGCGTCTCTCCCAGGCATCCCCGATTGGTCGCAACGCGCTGCGGGAAGCTGCGGATGGGTAGCCCACTCGTTGTTGCCGGAGCCTCCAAAGTGCTTTAACATTGTTTTTTTGCAATTGGAATAGCCCTTCACTGGAAGCTGCTCGAAAGCCTCTTTCCTATGCCGGTGTCTCGTTGTGTTATTCCCAAGCCGGCGATGAAAGAACGCTTATTGAAGGTCTAACCGGCGGTCTTGTGGCTGCTAACCTCTCGACCAATCCTTTAATTCCTGCGGGATCGACTGGGTCCAAAGGGGGCAAATCATCCTTTTCTTTGGCCTGCCACTGCAGTCTCGCTTCCCATTTGCCCCGACAACGATTCAAGCAATGTACTCGACGAAAGGCTCCCCCTCCCAGCAGCCATTCAATCGTATCCTCAATCCCAAACCCCCAACACGCGCTCTTAGGCGACAACCCACCAACGCTTTTTCTGTAGAGCCCCAAGCACCTGCCACAGGGCGCGGCTAGTTCGGCAGACACACTCACCATGCATTCCTTGCAGCAGGGGAACCAATCGGTTCTCAGAAAGACTCCCTTGTAAAGAACATGGCATGCCGAAATTGCAAAAATAGAATCTGATCCATATCAGATAGAGAGAGGGTTCCAGAGCTTGAAGGGGCGCAGAAAAACAAGCCGCCTTAAAATCTTGCACCCTCAAAACGGGCTCGAGCACCGTCTCGAAGCCTTGGAAAAGCCCAAACTCTTCTATAATCGTAGCCCAGACCCCTTCAAGAGGGTTTAATAGAGACGGGGACGGAGGGTGGGCTGGAGGAAACCGGATGAGTCGGCACTGGTGGCTGCTGGTTGCAGTCTTCGGAACCCTGGGCGTCTCGACGCTCGTCCCTGCCCCAGCCTCGAAGCCTTGCCTTCTCGGGTACTTCGCCCACTGCTCCATCACCCCCGTCAGCACCATAATCTGTTGGGCAATCGCCGGCGCATTCTATTGGGTCAAGATGAGGGGCGAGAGGCGCGTTCCGAAGGCATAAGTGTTTGCTGTGCTAAGAAGGGGCGCAGCGTTTGCCTTATCCACTTTCATTTGCCCTCCTTGGGTCGCCATTGAGGGCATGGGATCCAGACCCTTCGACAAGGTGTGCGGAGGGGCTCTTCTGTTTCTGCGAGTCCCTCCCCCATTTTCTCCACCAAATATAAATGGCTGACGGGAAATGGACAAGGCGGGATCGGTAGAAGGAGCGGCAATGCCCTCTCAGAGTGCCTGGCGGCTCCCCTATCCCTCCATGAAGCCTAGTGCAGCAGCTCGAGGTTGTTGTCAAGCCTCCCCTCCGCAAGCAGGGAGATCGCCTCGTCGATCCCCTCCACCCGGGTTATGAAGACCTTAATCCCGCTAAGCACCATCGACTGGTATGCCCCCGCCCCCATGCCCCCGGAGACCAAGACTTCGCACCCGTCTGCCTGCTGGATCATCGTCCGGTGCCTCTCGTCGCTCCCCATGTGGGGCTCGCCGCCCGAATGGTGGGCGTGCTGCCCATGGCTACCGCAACCCCCCTTCGGAACCAGCCGCCTGCTTACCACATTCTTCCCGTCGATTTCAACAACCAGGTAGTACGGCGCCCTCCCGAAATGCCTGGAGATGGTCTTACCGTCTTCCGTTACAATAGCAACCTTCATTTCGAACACCTTTTTGGGACATATCACATTATATCAGCATTTAAGTTTTGTGATACATCCCTATTTGATGGATTGGGGATGCAGGGAACGACCGTCCCTCTGAGGGTGAAAGGGCTTTTTTTATGTTGCTTTATTCTCATGGTTCGGAAATGCACTAAACCAGCTTTGAATTGACCCCCGAGCGACTCGAAAGGAAGGCGGGGGTGCATGCAATGGAGAACCGCTGGACGGACCGATGCCTCCCAGGCGGCGGTGCAGCAACCGGCGATCGCCTGCCCGACCGATCTCGCAAGCCGCCGGCTGCGGGGTGCCCCACGCCTAATGTATGCTCCCCGCGCTGGCTTTAAAAAGCCGCTATGTGCGAGCATAACCCAGGGGTCCGCGAAGCCGAGGGGGAGGACTAGCCCGAAGGGTGGAGAACGCCATGCGCCCGGCGTCCGCAGCTGCAAGCCTAATCAAATCCGTAGCCTCCAACTTCAAAAGGCATGGGGTGGCGGAGCTCACGTTCCTCTATGCAGGCGTCCCGGCGACCTTACTCGCTCTCCACTTTCTGCCGTCCCAAATTAAAGACGCTCTGGTGCTCTACATCAAGAGCCCTAAGCCCTGGGCATTCCTCACTACGAATTACATTCACTACGACCTCCAGACACATCTCGCGACGAACCTACTCGCGTATGTCCTATTGTTATCAGCAGCTATTGGGGCAGAGACCGAGTGGAGGAGGTTCCTCGCCATGGCAATAATGGCACTCGCTGTAGCACCCGTCGCATCCTCGGTCTGGAGCGTCGCTGTCTTCGGGTCGGTCAGCGAAGCTCCTTGGGACCTGAACACTTTGGGGTTCTCCACGACGGTCTTTTGCCTTGTCGGGTACCTCGTATTCCTGGCCGCATGCAGACTAAGGGGGCTCCCGCTCTTCGTAGCAGCCTTCGCGGTGCTTTTTCTGCCCCTGACCGCTGCGATCTCACTCCAGAACCCTTGGTCTGGCGATGTAATGGTCAACACGGGCTCACACTATGTCAGCTTCGCAATAGGTGGCTTTGTCCCCTTCATCCACGAGGTCTTTGCCCGCATGGAGGACTCCCGCGCTGAGGGCTGGAGTGACACAACTTGCCCCCCGAGTCGACCTCAGGCTCGTGCGTCGCTCGCCTGCTTTTCTAGGCTTCTTAATCCCTATTCCCGAATTGGTTTGTTGGCTCAATGCCCATCCCCCACCAT
>JASFYL010000077.1 GCA_030055575.1 Thermoproteota archaeon
TGTACGCGATCCTGCCCGATGACTTGGACATCTTGTCTCCGCCCATGACCACGAAGTTGTTGTGGATCCAATACCTAACCGAACTACTCCCGAAGAGCGCCTTCGAGAGTAGTGCTTCGCATTCGTGGTGCGGATATATCAGGTCCATACCGCCCCAGTGGACGTCAAACTTCCTCCCTAGGGTCTCGGTCGACATCACCACGCACTGGATGTGCCATCCCGGTCTCCCCCTGCCGACCACTGAGTCCCATCCTTGCTCCCTCTCCCCTGTTTCAATCCAGAGCGCAAAATCGAACGGTCCCCGCTTTTTCCCAGGTTCGACTTTGTCCGTCACAGCCTCCTCAATCCCGGAGACGAGCTCCCCGAAGCCGCCCCCCCTCTGGACGTCAAAGTATATCCCCCTGTCGGATCTATATGCGAGGCCGCGGGCAAGCAGGTCCTTGACAGCGTCTGCTATCTTGGGCACAAACTCCGAGACCCTAGTGTAGACCGTAGCCCTCTTGATGTTGAGGGCATCCATGTCCTTGAAATACTCGGCAATGTACCCTTCTGCCACCTCAAGGGGGGACTTTCCGAGGTCAGAGGCGCGCCCAGAAATCTTGTCGTCTATGTCCGTGAAGTTCTGCACATGGATGAACCTGTAGCCTAGCGCCTCAAGGTACCTCCTGAAGACATCGAAATTTATGTAAGTCCTCGCGTGTCCCATGTGACAATAGTCGTAGACGGTCGGTCCACAGATGTAGCCCCTCACCACACCGGGCTCTAGGGTTATCAGCTCCTCCTTCTTCCCAATCCTCGTGTTGAATACCTGCAAGAACTCACCCCAACTCGGGTCCAGCAAAGGCAAAGGCTCTGTTACGATCGATCTTTGGCGGGTCACCCTGATATAGCCTGCTGATCTTTCCTTCGTACTTCAACGCTTCGAACCCTTCCCCGGTGACGAGAGCCTTTGCGCTGGGCCCTGCCGCGCTTAGGGCTGAGCAGAGCAGCTCCGTACCTCCCTTCCTGTCAGAGGCGACCACAGGTCCAGCTCTCGGCTCGATTGGGTCTGGCCTAACGATCGCGAACCCCCTCCCTTTGACCGGGACTAGTACTTCCCCTATCTCAGACAGCCCCTTCAGCAAAGCTGGTCTGGTAAATCCGAAGCACTCCCTATCGAACTCGACCATCTCCTCGGTGACCTCCATTGCCCTTCCCGCCTGCCATTTCTCTGTTTGTGCGGCCCCAAGGGATGCTATATGCGCGTCCGACTCACGCTTGAACCCATGATCTTCATAGAATCCAACAGTGTGCTCGTAGGCAAAGAGTGCTATTGTCCTCTTCTCCGAGAATCTCCGCATACACTCGTCGAGTAGGGCAGTTCCCACACCGCGCCTCCTCTCCTCGCACTTGACAAGCAGGTTCGAGATCCATCCTGTATCCCCATAATCGAAGAGCGTTACCATCCCTATTATCTCTCTGCCCTCTACCGCTAGGAGCGTTCTGCCTCCGACCTTCTCGAACCAGCCAAAGTCTTCCTCCCTATATCCCCACCCCTCTACAGAGGTCATCGAGACGAGATTTCCAAAGTCACCTCTCTCCGCAGTCCTCATCCTCAGACTTCTTTTCCCCCCCATCCAGTTCCTGCTTCCTGTAGATCTCGTCGCAGACATGCTCGCCGTGTGTGATGAACTTCTTGTCCCCCCGTGCGTGCTTTATGCTGCACGGTCCATAATCGTCGTCTTCTGCACCATACCACTTTTCGCAAGATTTGCAGCGCATCTTCACAACACGCTCAGTGCTTTATTATATGCGCATGGGACAATGGATCCCGCAAGCTAGTTTCCTCGACAGCAATCTGCCTGGTGTACCTAAGTAGTCCTTTCAAGGTCTTTTCTCTGTCCACCGTCAATTGTTCATACATCCCCTATGAGTCCATTGCTCTCCTCTTATGGGCTCTTCCATAATTCCCCTAGGCGACCCAAGACATGAAATGTGCAATTCCAGGAATGAACTTCGAGAAAGCGCCTCGCGAAGGAGTGCGGCTTGATCTCCTCCATACTCTAATACTGTAGGTCATATTTTGCACCCCCTCATTAAATGCCGTCGCGCAGCAGACCCATTCCGCAAGGGAGTCACCTGTAAATAGATGCTCTGAGGGGGTACTTTCTCCTGAACTCTCTCTCAACTTCCAGAGAGATCTTTGCGTCCAGCTCGCGCTGCCGCGCTGAGATCAGCCTCAGATCCGGATGATGCAAGAGAGGGCCGCCTAGCACACCTGCGCCTTGGAAATGCTCGGTCTCGAGGGGAACCGGGGCGTCCGCTAGGATCTGCCTTATCAGAGTCGCCTTCTCCACGTCCGGCATGTCAGTAAGGATCTTCTTCATTATCGTACTTGGTACGGGTCTGAACCCGAACTGGAACCCTGTGTCAATAAGAGCAGAAACCTCGTTCGAGTCGAATCTGGCACCGTAGCCAATGCTCTCGGTCGGGCTGATCATCATGAACTTGAGCCGGTAGCCGACATCCGGTCCGGCTATCACCGCGTTGCCCTTCGGATCGGATGCCATCAGCCAGCCAATTGGTCTTTTGTTGTATCTTTCAGTGATCTCCTTGATTATCTCCTCAGCAGTACTTATCTCGGTCATAGCCGTCCAATTAGACACTCTCCAACAGGGATAATTATGCTTTTGCACCTAATACATTCCTGCAGCTGACGCCTGTCTAAACTGGGCGAGTTGTGCAATCCAAGGATCAGATGCCTAGGCTTACCCTACATCCGAGAATTTTACTGTACAATAATGCTTATATATAGTCATAAAGGATCACTCCTCCACACCAAGGAGGTTCATATATGCCCAGACGGTATGGAATCCGAGGAACTGCATTCGGTTCAACCCACTTATTTTCCTGCTTAGGGGTAGCTTGTGGTGACTTACCCCCACTCCTGGGCGGCTCAAGCCCTTCCGTGCTTCTGGACTCTGTAACAATCTGTATGGGCCGATGCCTGTTACCTCTTCAGAACTAGAATTAGAAGGTGATGGATCTGAATTCTGAGCAGATGTGGAACCCTCGAGTGGAGTCGCTTGACAAGGAATCGATTGGGCATCTCCAATTGAAGAGGTTGCGAGAATCTTTAAAGAGAGCCTACGAGAACATCCAATTCTACAACTCTGCCCTCAGGGCAAGGGGATTGGCGCCGGATGACATTAAAACGCTTGATGATTTGAAGAGGCTACCGATGATATCGAAAGACGACCTCCGCAAAAACTATCCTTACGGACTCCTAGCAGTTCCGAGGGAGGAGTGCGTTAGGGTACATGCTTCCTCTGGGACAACGGGTAAGCCTACTCTTGTCCTGTACACCTCCGAGGACATCAGGAACTGGTCCGAGATAATGTGCAGATGCCTCTTCATGAGCGGGCTGAGGAGAGGGGACGTGTTTCAGGTCACCCCAGGATACGGGCTTTTCACCGGCGGTCTCGGTTTCCACTATGGCGGAGAGGCGATAGGGGCGATGGTGGTGCCGACAGGGACCGGGAACACCGAGCGGCAAATCAGACTCATGCAGGACCTCGGCACGACGATGATCGCCGGGATAGCGAGCTACGCCCTTCACATGGCAGAAGTCGCATCAGAGATGGGGATCGATGTGAGAAGGGATCTGAAGGCGAGGAAGGGGATTTTCGGGGCGGAGGCATGGAGCGACTCGATGATGAAAAAGATCTCCGAGCTCTGGGAAATGGACTGCCACGACATATACGGGATGTCCGAGATGTACGGGCCTGGGGTGGGGTGCAGCTGTTCGCGTGGCGAAGGGCTCCATATATGGGAAGACCACTTCATTGTCGAGGTCGTAGATCCCTCTACTGACGAGCCCCTCGAACCCGAGGAGGAAGGCGAGGTGGTTCTGACCTCCCTGACAAAGACCGCGATGCCGATGTTGAGGTTCAGGACTAGGGACATCTCCAGAATTTTGGATGTCCGATCATGCGACTGCGGCAGGACGCATAAGCGGATAGCCCGCGTTAAGGGCAGGTGCGACGACGCTTTCTCGATCAACGGAGTAAAGGTATTCCCGGGGCAAGTCGAGTACGTTCTGATGAAGCACCCTGAGGTGGGGATGAACTACCAGCTCGTTGTAGAGAAGGTCGGCGCGCTCGATCAGTTGACGGTCATGGTAGAGGCAGACCCGAGTAAGATCGGACCACAAGCACAATCCTTGGAGAGTGCTCTGTTCAGGGAGCTAAGGTCTGTCCTGGGATTCCAGCCTAAGGTCAGGGTCCTGCCTCCAATGTCGATCGAGAGGAGAGAAGGCAAGGCTAAAAGGGTGCTCGACCTTAGGAAGTGAATCACAGACATGACCAGGGTTCCAAACCACAAAAGGTGCCACCAACTTGAAATTCAGATGACAATGGGGCACCCTAGTGTCGCAGCGACTTTTCGCCTAGCGCCGCCCTTCGCAAGCTTTCTTTACCTCTTGGGTTATCCCCCTCATGCCATAGACTCCGTGTAACTAGGACAGCGAGCACATTAGGATCGACAAATACAGCCTCCTGAGGGCCTCAAGTGTCTGGAAAATCAGGTTAGTTGTTTATCATGTGGCATATCCCCACAGCTGACACGCTGCCTCCGGTATTGTTGTAGATTCATGTGAACAGGAATGCCCAGCATATTATCAAAACAAAGAAAACCCCGCACCGGGATCTGACTGAGTTGTCCCCCTCCCTGTATGAAGAAGGGCGGAAAGTGCCAAGGTTGTACGGGCTGAACAGGAATCCACTAAACCAAGGATCTGCTGAAATCATCCAGGCGACACGAGCGCCTGGGGATTGAGCCCAAGAAAACGCAATCGAGGCTGATGGATGATTGATGTTGTTTTTGATGAAACTTTAAAGTTTCTGGTGCGGGGAGTGGGATTCGAACCCACGAAGGCCTTCGCCATAGGAGCTTACTGGGCGACCGGGACGAGCCCGCCCCGCCACTCAGTCCTACCCCTTTGACCTGGCTTGGGAATCCCCGCTCGTCAAGAGTTAGGTACGAACACTTTTTTAACCTTATCGCATTTTTAGGATGAGGCGGTTGGAGCCCTCCTGTATCCTAAATTTAAATACTTCCTTCCCACTTCTAATGATTCGTGCTTTTGCAATGAGAGAGGAAGACCTGATCAAGCTTGCGCAGCAAATCAACGACCAGTCCCTCAGAGAGAAAGTGATCGAGATTGTGAGGGACCCGAAGCTCACTTGTCTTGAAACGCAGAACCCAAACTCGACCACATTCCAAAAATCTCCGGCCAGCAAGAGGCGCCACCACTCATACGAATCCGGGCTCATCGTGCATACCTACGCCACCACGAGGATGGCGTTGGCGATCTCGGACGTGGTCGAGGAGGTCTACGGCATGA
>JASFYL010000078.1 GCA_030055575.1 Thermoproteota archaeon
CGATAACTCTGGCAATAATGGACTTTGTTGAGGGGATCCCTTTGGATCCTTCGCTTCTGGTTCCCTCTGGAGAGCCAACTGAATCCAAGAGGAGTAACACGCGAGACGGATAGAAATATATTTTAGTTTTACTGCTATCAACAGGCAAGTTCAGGCTGGAGGTCTGTTCATGGGACATAAAAGTAAGAGTGCGCCGCGCAGGGGCTCCCTAATGTACTATCCCAGGGTCCGTGCCAGACGCATCACTGGGAGGATTAGGACTTGGCCCAAGGTCGCAGGCGCCCCCCGTCTCCTTGGCTTCGCCGGTTACAAGGTGGGCTCTACTCACGCCATAATCGTGGACAACAGGCAGAAGAGCCCGCTGTTTGGCAAGGAGGTAATGAAGGCAGTCACTGTGATCGAAGTCCCGCCGATGTTTGTGTACGGCTACAGGGCTTATGTGAGGACGAGCAAAGGTCTCAAGACCTTAGCTGAGGTGATGACTAAATCGCTCCCCAAGTACGCTGACAGGGCTTTGAGCCTCTCCGAGGACTACGACCCTGCCCCTGTCCAGGCTTCGATCGATGCTAACGCAGCTGAGATCGCGGAGGTTAGGGTGCTGGTCTTGACGCAACCGTACAAGGCAGGCTTTGGCAAGAAGACCCCAGAGATCTTGGAGATAAAGGTCGACGGAGACGACATCAAGGCAGTCCTCGACTACGCCAAGTCGCTCCTGGGGAAGGAGGTCAGGGCGAAGGAGCTCTTTCAGGAGGGACAGTGCGTAGATCTCATCAGCGTCACGAAGGGCAAGGGATTCCAGGGAGCAGTTAAGCGGTTCGGCGTGAAGATCCAGCCCAATTGGCACAAGCACAGGAAGGGTAAGCGGGTAGTCGGGTCAATAAGCCCATCTAAGCCGCACATGATGTTCACTATACCAAGGCCTGGGAAGATGGGATTCCACCAGAGGACCGAGTACAACAAGAGGATCCTGAAGATCGGTGAGAACCCGTCCGAGATAAATGTGTCCGGAGGTTTCCTGCACTACGGTATAGTTGGCAGTGACTATCTGCTAATAGAGGGCTCGGTGGCCGGACCCGCAAAGAGGCTCGTCAGGATCAGGTACCCCGTAAGGGCGCAGTCGCAGAAGGTTGAGCCTCCGAAGGTCCTGGCGGTGAGCCTTGTGTCAAAGCAGGGGGCGTAGCGAATGGAATTGAGTGCTGCTAAGAGGACTGCTAAGGTCATCGGAATAGACGGCAAGGTGAAGGGAGAGGTCGAGCTTCCCAGCGTGTTCTTCACTGAGCTGAGGCCGGATCTGATCCGACGTGCTGTTATTTCGAGCCAGACCGCGAGGATAGTGCCGAGGACGACCTTCTACCTAGCCGGAAAGAGGACTAGTGCCGAGAGCCTCGGCGTAGGGCTTGATTTGGCGAGGGTGCCCCGTGTCAAGGGAGAACACAACCCAGCGTCCGGGTCAGGCGCACTAGTCCCTAATGTCGTGGGCGGAAGGGTGGCCTTCCCGCCGAGCCTAGAGAAGAAGTACCACGAGCGCATCAATGTCAAAGAGAGGCGGTTTGCCCTGAGGTCTGCTATCGCAGCCACCGCAAACCCAGAGTCTGTGCTTGAGAGGGGGCATATACTCACGACTGACACCGAACTGCCGTTCGTGGTTGAGGACGGGCTCAAGGACCTGAAAAAGTCCTCGGAGTTCAGGGAGTTCCTCAAGAAGGTCTCACTCTACTACGACGTACTTCGCGCGAAGGAAGGCATAAGGGAACGTTCGGGAAAAGGAAAGCGCCGTGGCAGAAGGTGGATCAAGCCAAAGTCCTTGCTTATAGTCCTTGACACAAGCGAGGCCCCAATAAGGTTAGCCTCAAGGAACTTCACAGGCATCGATTGCGTAGGAGTAAGCGAGCTCAATGTCGAACGTCTTGCTCCTGGAGGGCATCCCGGTAGGCTCACGATCTGGACCGAGTCTGCAATCCGGAAATTGGGCGAAGTGTACTGGTGAGGTGTGGTGAGATATGGCAAAAGAACCTACTGACGTGATAATCGGTCCTGTTTCATCAGAGTCCGCCTTGGACAGGCTAGAGAAGGAGAACAAGCTCACCTTTATCGTCTCTTTGAGGTCAAACAAGCCCGAGATCAAGTGGGCGGTCGAGAAGCTGTATGGCGTAAAGGTTAAATCCGTGCGGACCATGATAACGAACAGCTCTGAGAAGAAGGCAGTCGTTGCGTTGGAGAAGGAGTTCAGCGCCTCCGAGCTGGCAACTAAATTGGGTCTGCTGTAGGTTAGGTGTCGCAAATGGGTAAGAGACAGGTTCTTCAGAGGAGAGGGAGGGGGGGCTCTGTATTCAAGTCCCCGTCTTGGAGGAGGCTAGGCAGGGTCTGCTACCCTGCCGTCACGGCAGAGGAGAGTGTCGGGAGCATCGAGTTCACCGTCAAGGACATACTGCACGAGTCTGGTCGGACGGCACCCCTGATGTTGGCTAGATCGCAGTCAGGGACGGATCTGCTGACCATAGCCCCTGAAGGCGTCTTTGTGGGACAGAAGATTCACCTTGGCGCGAGTGCGCCAGTCAATGTAGGGAATGTCCTTCCACTGGCGAAGATCCCTGAGGGGAGCATGGTCTGCAACATCGAGGGAAGGTTGAATGATGGCGGCAGGTATGTGAGGTCTGCTGGCGGGTATGCTACAGTCATCTCACACACGCCGGACGGTGTGCTCTGCCAGTTCCCATCCGGAGCAATAAAGGTCTTCCCCTCTGAGTGCCGAGCAACAATCGGCATCGTGGCTTCAGGGGGGGTCGTGGAGAAGCCGGTCCTTAAGGCAGGGTCAAACTACCACAAGTACAGGGCAAGGTCGGTCAAGTACCCTCGCGTACGCGGAAAGGCAATGAGCCCATATGCGCATCCGCATGGAGGCGGTTCGCACCCTAAGGGAGGCAGGCCTGTCGGAAGGAACGCTCCGCCTGGACAGAAGGTTGGGATCATCGCTTCGAGGCGCACTGGCAGGATAAAGAAGTGATGCTTTGGGAGAGGTGGTGTAAGATGGCATACAGAGAATTCACATATCGCGGATATACAGCAGAACAGCTTATAGGAATGCCAATGGACGAATTCATAAAGCTCCTTCCTAGCAGACAAAGAAGGTCGCTTCTACGGGGATTGACGCCTGAGCAGAGAGCCCTTTTTGAACGAATAAGGAAAGCCAAAACGTCAAAGGGCAAGAAAGTGGTCATAAGGACACACTGTAGGGATATGATCATACTCCCCGAGATGATAGGTCTTACTATCTCGGTTCATAACGGGAAGGAGTTCGTTCCCGTCGAGATACTGCCAGAGATGGTGGGCAAGTATCTTGGGGAATTCGCAGTCACGTGCGCAAAGGTCACACATGGTGCACCTGGCCTGAAGGCAACGAGAAGCTCCATGTTCATACCGCTCAAGTAACCTTCCTAATCCCAGCCTTAGTGGGCTGGCTCCAATTTTCTTGTGAAAAACTTTTTATAGCCCTCCCAAGTTGTAAACTCTGCAATCTGATCTATGATGGATGTTGGATGTGTTACCGATGCCTGAATGGGGATATTCGATCATCGAAATAGACCCTGACCGGATGGCCAAGGCCAGCGGGAGGGACCTCAGGATCTCTCCAAAGGAGGCAAGGGAGATCTGTGCCACTATCAAGAACATGAGGCTGGACGAGGCGATCAGCTATCTAGAACGCGTTATGGAGATGAAGGAGGGCGTTCCGTACAGGAGGTTTAACACCAACGTACCCCACCATGCCGAGATCGCAGCAAGGTGGGGCGTCCCTTCGGGCAGATATCCGATAAAGGCGTCCTCGGAGATCGTCAAGATACTGAGGAATGCCAAGGCGAATGCTGAAAACAAGGGGCTCGACAGCGAGCGCCTTAGGATAGTTCATGCATGTGCGCAGGCGGGAATGCGCCTTAGAAACTACATCCCAAGGGCTCATGGCAGGGCCACCCCATTCTTCCACCCGCTCACGCATGTCGAGATCGTCGTAGAGGAGGAAACCTAAGTTTGAGCGTAATGAGGTTTTTCGTGAATAAGATATCAAAGAACATGATCATCGATAATTACCTGAGGAATGAGCTTAAGAGGGCAGGTTATGCCGGAGTAGAGTTCCAGAAGACGCCCCTGGGGAACCGCGTGGTAATATACGCTGAACGCCCGGGCATGGTGATCGGGAGACAAGGTGCGACAATACGCGAGCTTGCGCACGTAATCGAGACGAAGTACCAATTGGAGAGCCCCCAGATCGCGGTGATCCCCGTACAGACACCCGAACTGAACGCGAGAATAATGGCTGGAAGGGTTGCCTCGGCTTTAGAGAGGGGCATCCACTTCAGAAGAGCTGCTTTCATCGCCCTTAGGCAGATAATGGAGGCAGGCGCCAGGGGCGCGGAGATAATCGTGAGAGGTAAACTTTCCACGGAAAGAGCTCGGTACGAGAAGTTCAGGTCTGGGGCGGTCCTGAAGGCTGGTGAACCAAGAAAGTACGCGGTAGACCGCGCAGTAACACATGTGCAACTAAAGCCTGGGATGTTCGGCATACAGGTGAACATATACCTCCCCGTAAACACAGTCGACGACATCCATGTGACCGAAGCGAAGCCCGTCGCAGCGGAGTGATCATTATGGCGATATTCAGGATGAAAGAGATAAGGAAGATGACCAAGGAGGAGAGGAAGGCAAAGTTGAATGAGCTCAGGGTAGAGCTCTCCAAAATGATGACGACCAAGGCGATGGGCGGCTCTCTCGAGAACCCGTCGAGGATAAGGCTTCTCAGGAAGACGATCGCCCGGTTCCATACCGTAGACCGAGAGGAGAGTCTGGGCATACGTACGCCGGAACAGAAGGAGGCAGGCAAATGAGGGTCACTCCATCGAACATAATCTATAACGACCTAATTGGGCTGAGGGTTAACGTATTAAGCTCAACTGACAGCACGCTTGTAGGCGTCTCAGGCACTGTGATCGATGAGACAGCGAACATGCTTGTAGTCTCACAGGATGGAAAATCTGCCCGGAAAATGATCCCAAAAAGGATCTCCCGTTTCTCATTCCTTTTGCCGGAACAGGAACAGGTCTTCGTCGAAGGTGCCGACATATCCTTCAGCCCAGAAGAACGACTCAAGAGGTTACAGAGGAGGCATTGAGAATTGTCCCAGTCTGCTAGAGAGATTAAGAGCGAGTCATGCGGCGATAACGACTGCCCATTCCACGGATCCCTTTCTACCAGGGGCACCGTGCTCTCTGGAGTAGTTGTAAGCGACAAGATGCACAAGACCGTAGTTGTCCAGATCGACTACCTCCACTACTTCCCGAAGTACA
>JASFYL010000079.1 GCA_030055575.1 Thermoproteota archaeon
GCCAATACTCTCCCCTCATGGGGTTTCGAATCCGTTTGGATGCTCTCCGATTGGAAAAATCCGCTCATCGTCAATAACACCGCGCGACGATCAAGCTGCGAATTATCGCCCAGACGTCTTCGACATAAAAGAATTTATATAGAGATTCAAATTAGCTACAGAGGAAACCAAAAAAGGAGAGAGATTCGATTGCCTTTGGCTCAGGAAGTTCCTGCTGATCGGCTTATCGCCGCGCTGGCAGAGTACCTCAAAGAAAACGTCAAGGAGGTCTCGCCGCCGTCATGGGTCACATTCGTGAAGACCGGTCCGCACGTAGAGCGCGTGCCTACCCAAAGCGATTTCTGGTACCTTCGGTGCGCGTCGCTGCTCAGGAGGCTGTACATCGAGGGGCCTGTTGGGGTAGAGCGGCTTAGGAGCGCCTACGGGGGTAGGGCGAAGAAGGGAATGGAGAACGAGCACTTCGTGAAGTCTGGCGGCTCGAGCCTAAGGAAGGCTCTACAGCAGCTGGAGAAGGCCGGTCTCGTGGCTAAATTCGGGAACGAAGGGAGGACGATCACCGACAACGGGAGATCGGTACTGGATCGTATCTCCTACAAGCTTTTGAAGGAGATCCAGAAAGACCTGCCTGAGATGGGTAAGTATCTGCAGGTAAAGCCACAGTGAGGTGACCTCACTTGTCCAGCGCTCCTGACGAAATAGAGCTGATCAGGCAAAGAAAGCTAGCCGAGATGAGAAGGAGGGCTGCCGAAGAGGAACAGGCGGAACGGATGAGGCAGGAGGCAGAGGCTCAGAAGGCAAACATACTCAGGGCGATACTCACTCCTGAGGCGAGGAGCCGCCTAAACAACCTCAGAATGGTGAGACCTGAGTTCGCCGAGCAGTTCGAGATCCAGCTGATACAGCTCGCGCAGGAGGGGCGGCTGCCGGTGCCGCTAACGGACGATCACCTAAAGCAGATCCTGGCGCAGGTTCAGTCTAGGAAGAGGGAGATAAGGATAACCAGAATCTAATTCGAGGGATAGCTATGGGTAGTAGGAAGCACGCCAGTAGAAAGAGACGCCTGAACAAGGCATGCAAGCAGAACAGCTCAGTCCCGCTTTGGGTTGTTGGGAAGACGAGGGGCAAGTTCAGGAGGCACCCAAAGGAGAGGAACTGGAGGAGCCACAAGCTTGACATCTGAGAGGGTGATTAATGATGAGCGAAACTGGAAAGAGTACTGATGTGGAGCCGGTCTCTCAGGCGACACCCAAGGAAGCGAAGACAAAGGAAGTTCGTGGGAAGGGAGTCGAAGAGGCTAAGAAAGAGAAGGTCGCTGAGGAAAAAGAGGAGGATAAGGTGCTCGAGGAGAAGGCTTTGACTGTGAACCTTCGACGCGCTTACCTTTCTTACGGTCGAAAAGCAGCCCCGAAGGCGATCAAGATAGTCAGGAAGGCAGCTTCGAAGGCGTTCAAAACCGAGGATGTGAAGCTTTCCTCTTCAGTCAACGAGGCGCTTTGGAGAAGGGGCAAGGCAAAGACCGATAGGAAGATCTCACTGAGGATTCAAAAGCTCGAGAGCGGTGTTGTGAGGGTCCTCGCGGCGGAGGGTTAGCCCCTTTGTCGATAGCGAGGCTCTCCCTCTACGGGAACCCCAACATCGGTGCATTCACCTTCGCCACAGACTCTTTCTCACTTGTGCCGCCCGACACCCCTGAGGGCACGATCGAGGAGGTGAGTGCGTCTCTGGGGGTTCCAGCTTACAAGGCGACGGTTTCTGGGAGTGTGCTGTTGGGTATATTCGCCATCGGCAACTCGAGGGGCATGATCCTCCCCAGTACGGCTACCGAAAACGAGGTAGAGGCGATCTCTTCCTTGACGGGGGTTCCTGTGGCGGTCTATGAAGGCAGAGTTAACGCTTTGGGGAACATGGTTCTGGTGAATGACAGGGCAGCTCTAGTCGGGCGTGGAACCGATAAGGGGCTTGTAGAGCTCATCAGGAGCCACCTCGGTGTGGATGTCTACGAGGGGACGATAGGAGGCATACGCATGACGGGCGTATGCGCGGTGGTCAACAGTAAGGGTGTGGTCGCCCACCCGATGACGAGCGAAGCTGAGATCGCATTGCTGAGCAAAATATTTAATACGCCTGTGGACGTTTCTACGGTTAACTGCGGATTCCCGTATCTAAGGGTTGGCATCACTGCCAATTCGTACGGCGCAGTTGTAGGGCTTGACACAACTGGACCAGAAATGGCAAGGATAGAATCCTCTCTGGGTTTGACAGGGTGATATAGTATGGAGAAGAGCTATGTGGTTAAAGGCAAAATGAGGCAGCGTTTTGAGTGGGTTAGGTTCGAGAAGTTAATAGCTGCCCCGAATGAGCTGATGGCTAGGGACAGGGCGCTTAGCGTTTTGGGTGGGAACCATAAGCTGAAGCGCTTCCAGATCAAGATCGAATCGGTCCAAGAGGAACCGGTGAATGCTGAATGAGCTCCACCCCGCCTCCCAGGAAGGAGGTCTTGGACGAGCTCCTCCTGGAATTCTCCAATCTGAAGGCTTACGCTGACGCGCTCCGCCAGCAGATCGAGCTCACGGCGAACATATTGACCGAGCTTGCCCTATCCAAATCCTCGCTGGAGGAGATAAAAGCGAGGGGAGGGGAAGGTGAAGTGCTGGTTCATGTGGGAGCGGGGAACTACATTCGCGTCCAATTACACGCGCTCAATAACGTGATAATGGGAGTCGGCGCGGGCTTTTCGGTGGAGAAGAGCGTTTCAGATGCCATAGCGGAGATGGAAACCAGGATAAGGCAGGGACAGGAGCAGTCCCTAAAGCTGCAGGAGCAGTACGGAAAGGTTTCACAAAGGCTTGCGCAGCTCCAGGAGCAAATAGACAGCATCTATGCAAGGCTTGAGGCTACCGGGCAGGCGTAGGACTTGTTCGAAAGGCTGAAGAAAGCCATAGGCAACTTTGTGGAGCAGATCTCATCAAAGACTCTCTCGGAGTCCGATCTAGATCCCTTGCTCTGGGAATTCCAAATGTCCTTGGTCGAGTGCGATGTAGCCTTGCCTGTGGCCGAGGAGCTCTCGGACAGGATAAAGCGGAGGCTAGTGGGGTCTAAGGTTAAACTCTTTGGTGACCTTAAGCCCCTCGTCGAGTCCGAACTCAGGTCCGTCTTGGAGGAAACCCTTTCACACGCGGATCTCTTCGGGATGGTGACTTCTAAGAAGCCCTTCGTGATTATGTTCGTCGGCGTGAACGGGACGGGAAAAACGACGACGATAGCTAAGGTGGCGAAAAGGCTGAAGGACAGGGGGATAAGCGCGGTCCTCGCCTGCAGCGACACCTACAGAGCAGGCTCCGAGGAGCAGATCGAGACCCATGCCGGGAGGCTCGGACTAAGGGTAATAAAGCACAGATATGGTGCGGACCCTGCTGCTGTGGCATACGATGCCGTGGTTTTCGCCAAGAACAACGGGATAGATGTGGTTCTGATAGACACGGCGGGCAGGATGCAGACCGACAAAGACCTGATGGACGAGCTCATGAAGATCTCCCGTGTCGCCTCCCCAGACCTCACGGTCTTCGTAGGCGACTCCCTCGCTGGCAATGATGCCTTGCAGCAGGCCACAGAGTTCAGCAAGTATGTGAAGATCGACGGGATAATCCTTACGAAAGTGGACGCAGACTCAAAAGGAGGATCTGCGATTTCAATCTCCAACGCACTCAAGAAGCCGATATTCTTCGTGGGCGTCGGGCAAGGATACGACGACATCGTTCCATTTGATCCCAAATGGGTAATAGAGAACGTACTGTCCAAGCCACAAAAGAAATGAACACTCAGCCGGCGGATCCGGGCTTCTACAAAAGATTTTTAGGCTCTGCTCAACATAACTACAGACTCCTAATCGGTGGCTATAATGGATCTTATTGGACGTGACTTCCTGAGGACGAAGGGCTTCTCGGCCGATGAGCTCAAGCTCATCCTCGACAGGGCATCCGAGATGAAGTCGGCACTTAGGCGCAGGATGGGGACGCCACCGTACCTCGAAGGTAAGAGCATCGCGATGCTATTCCAGAAGCCTTCGACCAGGACAAGGATCTCTTTCGATGTAGGCGTATACCAGCTGGGCGGTCACCCGATATACCTTAACTGGGCAGACCTCCAGCTGGGGAGGGGGGAGACCGTCTCAGACACAGGAAGGATACTCGGCTGCTATGTTGATGGGATCGTAGCCAGGGTATTCAAGCATTCTGACCTGGAGGTCTTGGCAGACTCCTCTCCAGCGCCCGTCATAAATGCGCTCAGCGACGAGTTTCACCCCTGCCAGGCATTGAGCGACTGCCTCACGATACTAGAGCGGAAGGGTCGTATCGAGGGGGTGAGCGTGGTTTTCGTTGGGGACGGGAGGAGCAATGTGTGCCAATCCCTCGCGGAGGCTGTACTGCAGCTTGGAGGAAACATAACCGTCTCTTCGCCTGCCAAGTACATGCCGACAGAGGAGTTCGTAAAGGAGCTCCGGGGTATTGCCGGCAAGGGAGGCAAGATCAGGCTCGTCGAGGATCCATTCGAGGCGGTGAAGGGGGCGGACGTGATCTATACTGATGTATGGGTCTCAATGGGATTTGAGTCGGAGGCTGCCGAGAGGAGGTCTGCACTGGGTCCATACCAGGTCAACTCAGGTCTGATGAGGAGTGCGCCTCCCGACGCGATCGTCATGCACTGCCTTCCCGCACACCGGGGAGAAGAGATCACCAGCGAGGTAATTGACGGACCAAGGTCGGCCGTCTGGGAACAGGCTGAGAACAGGCTCCATGTGCAGAAGAGCATAATGTCGCTAATCTTCTGAGCGCCGGTGGGTCGCTTGAGGCTGATCCTATTCTCTAATCTAGACCTAGCCGGTGTCAACATAGCGAGGAACCTCGCCTCGATAACGGGCCTAAAGCCTGTGCACCTTGATGAGCTTGAGGGGTCTCAAAAAGGCGAATTCCATTTGGTCGAAATTGAAGGTAGTCTAGTCGATCTTGAGCTTCGCGGAGATGGGATAGAGTGGGCCCTCTGCCTCTCGAAGCACAAGAGCTCCTCGGGGATGGGGTGCCTGACCGCACACACGCCTGGGAACCCTGCCTTCACGGCGGCGCTAGGAGGGAGACCGAACTCGCTAGGGGTTTCGAACCCACCTCTCCAGTCTATGCTCATTCGGGAGCTGAAGAATGAGT
>JASFYL010000007.1 GCA_030055575.1 Thermoproteota archaeon
AGGAAGAAGGTTTACGCTTGCGCAACGGACAGGAGCTTTGTCTGGCCGAACTGTACGTACATCAAGATCACATGCGGGGATGAACTGATAGGTGAGGACATTAACGACAAGGAGAGAATCGAGAGGCTGAAGTGTGAAGGGCACCTCATCGCCGGCACGCTGGTATTTTACCGCGACAAGATGCGGCTCTTCAAGGAGAGGAGGGACGAGACGAAGGTCCATATACTCCCTCTCGAGATCCAAGATGTGCATGGAAAGTTCGTTGTAGGTAGCCCATCCCCACCCACAGACCTCTACCTTAAGAAGAGGATGTGCTTAGACACAGAAAACAAGGATCTCGGCACCATCGTAATAGGGGTAGACTGATTAATAAGACTGCCCTCAACTTCCCTAAGGACGATGCTCAGCGCGAGCAATAAGCAAATATAAGATTTTATGAACATACTTATGCATAGTGGTAGCTATGTGGATAGAGATCACCAAGTTCTTTGAGGGGGCACCTGCAAAATTAAAGGTAGCCAAGCTCATGGTCGAGCTAGGATTCAGCATTAACGAGAAGGGCAGGGTCGTCTGCGGTAACGTCGAGATCGCCGATGTGGATCTTGCCAGGGCGGCAGACACGGATAGGAGGGTCGTAAGGCAGACTGTGGAAGAGATCATGAACGATCAGTTTATGAGAAAGATCTTTACCGGGATCAAGCCTGCTGGGAGCTTCCTCAAAGACATCGCGCCAACACTCGGCTACGGCGTTGTCGAGATCAGGGCGCAGTCGAACGCTGTGGGAATCATCTCGCAGGCAACGAAATACATCGCGGACGCAGGCATCTCAATAAGACAAATACTGGCAGAGGATCCCGAGCTTAACCCGGACCCGAAGCTGATGATAATAACAGAGAAGAAGGTACCTGGAGAGGTCATATCAAAGATACTCACGATCCCTACGGTGACGAAGGTAAGCCTGAGTTGAAAGATCGCTGGACCATAAAGAGTGGAAAGGGAGTAAGAAAAAGGGAAAGTTCACGAAATCCTTAATGGGATACCGTCGAAGTTTATTGAGACTGCATCACAGTTTACTACCCTTCCGCTTATGTATTCGGCGTATCCACCAAGGTCGAGAAGGCCGTGACCGCTCATGTTGAAGAGGATCACCTTCTTTTCCTTGCAGCTCCTGGCGATGTTTATTGCAGAGAGGACTGCGTGGGCGCTTTCGGGCGCAGGTACGATCCCCTCGCACCTAGAGAAGATCTTTCCGGCTTCGAAGACTTCGCGCTGCTTTGCAGCAACAGGTTTGATGATAGAATTCTTGACTAGGATGCTCATCGAATATGCCTTACCATGGTATCTTAGACCTCCTGCGTGTATTGGGGGGGTAACGAAGTTGTGCCCAACAGTGTACATCGGGAAGAGGGGAGTCATGCCGGCTGTGTCGCCATAGTCGTAAGCGTAGATCCCCCGGGTAAACGAGGGAACTGCCTCGGGCTCGACCGATATGAACTCCGTGTCGGACTTGCCCATCAACCTTTCCCTTATGAATGGATAAGACAGGCCTGCGTAGTTGCTACCTCCTCCAACGCACCCGATCACGTAGTCCGGTTTCCTGTCGATCAGCTCCATCTGTCTTATGGCCTCTTGCCCTATCACCGTCTGGTGGAGCAGGACGAAGTTAGTCACTGAACCAAGGGAGTACTTCGAGAGGGGATCCTTCCGCACGGTCTCGATTGCCTCGCTTATTGCGATTCCTAGGCTTCCAGGGTGGTTCGGAGACTCTGCGAGGATCTTTCTGCCGAATTCGGTGACCGTGCTGGGAGATGCGTGCACCTCTGACCCGTACAGCTCCATCAGAACCCTCCTGTAGGGCTTCTGATCGTGAGAGGCCCTAGTCATGAATACAGTGCACCTGAGGTCGAACATGGCGCATGCCAGGGAGAGGGCTGAACCCCACTGCCCTGCGCCTGTTTCAGTAACTAGGCGCTCAACCCCCTCGTTCTTGTTGTAGTAAGCCTGTGCGATGGCGGTATTGCCCTTGTGGCTCCCTACGGGGGAAATCCCCTCGTATTTGTAGTATATCTCCGCAGGCGTCTTCAGGTATTCCTCGAGTCGCTTTGCCCTTATTAAGGGAGTTGGTCTTGCCATCTTGGCGTATATCTCCCTGACCTCATTGGGTATCGCAATATACCTTTCGGATGAGATCTCCTGATGTATCAGGCTCTTGGGGAAGAACCAGAGCGAATCCAGACCCGCAGGCTTCTTTGTCTTCGGATCCAGCGGCGGAGGACATGGCTCAGGGAGATCCGGAACAATGTTATACCAATACTTCGGTATCTCGTCAGTGGGCAGGTCTACTCGAATGCCCTTACCAAAAACTGTCACCCATTTTTTTCACCAATGATTTTATTGGATGATAAATACAAATATTTAAACCTTTATGGATAAAATTGTACATCAAATGGGGCAGAGAGGTGAGCGTCGCTAAGGAAAAGGCATATCTATCAGACCATGGACTATCAGGCGAAGGGTCATGGAACGTAACGCTCCCCTCAAGCGGATCCTATATTGGCTGATAGCTGGTACGCGAGGAGGGGAGTCCAGGGCGAGGGTGATAATCTCGCTTAAAGAGATGCCCAAGAATGCCAACATGCTCGCGGAGTCCCTGGGAATGGAGTACAAGAACGTCAGGCACCACCTCGACGTGTTGGTTCAGAACGGGCTCGTCACAACCGTTGGGGAAGGGTACGGTATGACTTATTTCTTGAGTAATGAACTAGAGGGGAACTATAAGGTCTTTGAGGAGATCTGGGAGAAAATTGGGAAAAGCCGTAAAAGGCTCCAAGGCAGGAGGGGAAAATGATTATGAAGGGTATATCCACACTAGCAGTGGCAGCTCTGTTGGTTCTATTCCTTGTTCAGACAGCATTTCCAGTTGTGGAAGGCGATCAAGGTGGAGGAGGGCAGGGGCAGGGGAGAATACGCCACGAGGGCAGCGATATGGAGTTATATTATACGATCCAGACAGCCTTGTCCTTCGCTAACTCCGTCCTGTCAACGCTTCTCCTTGGAGCATATCTAGATACCTACAGAAGGATAAGGTCAGAGATCTCACTTTCTCTGGTAGTAGTTTCGATCGTCTTCCTTTTTCATTCTTTGGCATCCAACCCACTGCTCCACAGCGCCTTCGGTTTCGGGGGATATGGTCTGGGACCGTTCGCTATGCTCCCAGAGCTCTTCAGTTTCGTCGCCCTATCGATACTTGTATACATAAGCATGAAGTAGATTTTGGGGAAAATTTGGGGGTTACTTGGTAACAAACCCGGAAAAACGATAAACCCTGCCCCGTGAAGTTTTCGATCGGTGACAAAAATGAACAAGAAAAGTGCGATAGTAATAGTGGCTGCAATAATCCTAGCGGCCATTCCAGTCTCCGCGACACTAGCAACATCTACCTTGCAGATTCCGATGCAGACACAAGTCTCCGAGTACCAGGTACAGCAGACCTGCGACAGGGACAGGCTTAGGGAACGAGATTGCCTTCGGCTTAACGCATCAGAATGTGACGAAGCGCAGCTACAGATCCAAGACAGAAGCCAAGTCAGGACAGGAGAACAATGCATGGAGCGCCTAAATTATGGAAATATGAACCACGGCTGCGAAAACGGAGCTTCATTAGAAGCGATGCACGCGTTTAGGAACGCTCTAAGGAGCAGGATTGAGTTCGGTGCTGCAGGAGAAAACTAGATCTGACTTCTAATTTTTATATTTATAATTAATTTTTTATTACGCACTAACGCCCCTGATCCCGCAGCGCCAATGCGAGGTCGAGCAGAGCTCCCCTTCGGTCTTTAGCCTTGACAATCCCAGATGCCAAGAGTACCCCTTCGGTCCCTAGCTTGACAGCAGCAGAAACATCCTCCCCGGATGCGATACCTGCGCCACAGAGGACGCGTATGCCCTCATTGACGCGCTTCACTAGTTCTACGGATCCTTCGACAACCTCTGGTTTGGCTTTCGAGACAGGTATCCCGCTCCCTATAAGCTCGGGGGGCTCGACGGCAACCATTTCTGGAGCAAAACTAGCCACCGCCCTGCCCGCGAGCGGGGTATTCGCGCACACACATGTGCTGATGCCAAGGGAAGAACACCGCTTCACGGCATCTTCGATTAGATCCAGGCGCATCCTCCGCTCCGAGTGGTTAATAATAGCTCCAGAAACCCCGGCTTCCTTCAGAGACTCGGGCGCGATTGCGCCTGTGTATGCCCCCGGCGGATCTGGATCGACATGCTGCGCAAAGACAGGTATTCCAACATTGGGTGCAACCCTGAATAGATCCACTGTATGCGGTGCCACGGCTATGCAGACCCCAGTCTCCTCCGAAACCTCCTCTGCAATCCTCGCTAGCTCAAGACCCCTATTACCCATGGACTCGATGTAAGTCTTGAAGTTTATCAGGATAAGCGGGAAACGAATTGACAAAAGACATACTCCCCTTGGGTCGGTCTGAAGAACCAAAAAATAATAGAGGATGGTGATTGCGTATCTTCTTTACTTGTCCTCCTTCTTCTCTTCTGTGGGTTTGGCTTCCGAGTCTGCAGCCGCCTTCTCTGCGGTCTCTGAAAGCTCCGGGATCTCTTCAAGAGGTTTTGGAGGCGGTGTCGTTGCCATCGTGTAACCGATCCAACCTGCGATGCCTAGCACTGCCAAAACCATCACAAGAACCGGAAGCACTATCGCCCACCAACTCCACTCGGTGAAGAAAAGCCACCACAGATACACCACTATGAGCGCTACCGATGCGACAAGTATTCCTGCGCCTATTGCCTGATCCTTTGACACGAACAAACGCCCCTTTGTTTCAATACAGGATGTTCACCGTAATTTAAGCTTTTATATACACGCTAAGGGGGTATTAATTCGGTCGATGAGCGATGGTCCAATGTACCTCCCTTGGGTCCGACTGCGAGCTACTTGCCTCTGAGATATGCCGCTTCATTAGGAGAAAGGTGGGTGGTAGAAGGGCGGTGTTGGGGCTTAGCGGCGGGATAGACTCGGCAGTTACAGCCAAGCTAGCGGTCAAGGCACTCGGAAGCGAGAGAGTGCTAGCACTGATAATGCCTGACTTGGCATCTACTCCACTCGAGGACGTGACCGATGCTAGAACCCTGGCAGACGAGATTGGGATAGGTTACAGGGTAATTGACATAACTGGGGTGGCAAAGAGCCTTGTCGATCTGGTATCTGGAACTGATGTGCGAAGAGATAAGGTGGCAGAGGGGAACACTAGGGCTAGGCTGCGGATGACAATCATGTATTATATCGCAAACTCAGAGAACAGGATTGTGATCGGGAGCGGGGACAGGAGTGAGCTCCTGATAGGATACTTCACGAAGTATGGCGATGGCGGTGTTGACCTGCTACCACTCGGATGCCTCTACAAGACCCAAGTCAGGGAATTGGCGAGATGGATCGGAATACCTCAAAGAATCGTCGAGAAGGAGAGCTCGCCCAGGCTCTGGCCTGGTCAGACTGCCGAGGGAGAGCTGGGGCTCAGCTATGAAGAGATCGACAGGATCCTCTTCGAACTGATTGACCTGAAGAAAGGAGTGAAGGAGGCGATAAGGGATCTGGGAGAAGAATACGCAGAGAAGGTGACCAGAGTGGCTTGGATGATCAGGAGGAGCGCACACAAGAGGCGCACTCCACCAGTACCGATAATAAAGCGCTGACCGGAGGGGGGCGCTTGGAGGGTCCTGAAAGAAACCCGGATAGGGTCAGGGAGGTCTTAGACCAGATCAGGCGCGGGGGGTCGATAGAGGAGCTTGCATCTGGTCTCCACTGGAAGGACTTTGAGGCGTTCACTGCGCACATCTTCTGCGAAAACGGATTTCTCGTAAAGAGGAACTTCAGGTTCTCCTCGAACAAGAGGAGGTACGAGATCGACGTGGTCGCGATCGAGAAGCCAAGAGTCTTGCTAGTCGACTGCAAGCACTGGGGCATTAGACCAGGCAAGTCGAATGGAATCCAGAGGGCCGCGGATCAGCAAAGGCTCAGGAGAGAGAAGTTTGTTGCCAAGCTACCACTCCTTCTGACGAGTGAGACCGCGGAGTGGAGGACTGCGACCACGATACCACTGCTGGTAACACTATTCCACGAAGGCATATCCGAGAGGTGTGGGACCTACATCGTGCCGGTCTTCAAACTCAACGCATTCATAGAGGAGGCGAGGTGCGGTCTCTTCGACTGCGGGAGGGCGTCCGAGATCGTCAGGCTAGACTGTTATCAAGGAACTTCGCCAATTTCCTTGCGATCATCACAGCCTTGGTAGCGACCTCCACCGCATCTCTGCCCAGTATGAGCACCATAGGCTCCTTCCCCCAGTCTCCCTTGTGGAAGATGACATCGGGCACATTGCCCGTTGCCTTTATCGCCTCTGAGACCCCCCAAGGAATCGAGGCACCCTCTTTGAACTTCACATCAAGCGGCTCTTTCTCCCTGTCATATGAGGAAGCTGTATATCCCAAGGATTTCGCAGCCGAGATTACCTCTTCAGAGTATCGGACATTCATGGCAGATCTTACCGTGGGATCGAATTCCATAGCCGAGAGAACTGCCCGAGCCACATGTCTTGAAGCCCCAAAAGCTGGGGACGAGGAGGCCTTGAGCCGCCCACCAGCGTTCGAGATCCGTCCTGGGATACCGCAAACAGACTCTTCACCAACCACGTACCTATTCGGGAGCGCCATTACCAAGTTGATCTGACACTCGGGTGCCAGAAGGTGCGCGACTTCGGACGACTCGAGTATGCATACGCCTTCGGTGACTGAAGTGAGGACTCTGAACCGCTCCGCGTCTATCTCCAAGGCGGAAACCGGATTTACAGAGCCGACGCCCTTACCTATTTTGAGACCGAATTGGATAGAATGCGATACAAAGACCTTCGCGTGTTTGACAGAGGATTCTAGCGAGCTCCCGAGGGCAAGGTAACTCGCGAGAGCTGCAGAGAAGGTGCATCCAGTCCCGTGCGTGCACCCAGACTGGATCCGCTCACCTGGATAGAACCTCGGCTTATCGCCCTTAATAAGTAGCACGTCCACAGGATCCCCCGGCAGGTGCCCCCCCTTTACGACGACTGAACGAGAACCCATATCCAGGATTACGCCGGCAGCTCTGATCATGTCCTCTTGAGAAGAGATCCTGATCCCAGATAGAGTGGATGCCTCCTCGAGGTTAGGGGTCACGACTTCCGCGCGAGGTATGAGGAGTTCCTTAAGCGCCTTTACTGCCTCCTCTTGGAGGAGAGGGGCGCCTGACTTTGCAACCATGACTGGATCCACAACCACCTTAAGTCCATGCGCCTCGACTGCTTCTGATACACACCGGACTATTGGCGAGCTTGACAGCATACCAGTCTTTGCGAAGCGGACACCCAAGTCATCAACTACAGCATCGATCTGCCTCCTGACCATTTCGGGTGGAATCTCGTGAATGCCCATTACCGCAACAGTGTTTTGTGCGGTCACAGCAGTCAACGCCACAGCCCCATGAACCCCAAGGGATGCAAAGGTCTTGAGGTCTGCCTCGATTCCAGCGCCGCCTCCTGAGTCGGATCCCGCTATCGTGAGAACAACAGGTATCGATGCACACTCTGTCATAGTCATCATCAATAGCTATATATGACAGGGATTTATAAACTCTGGATATAATATCAAAATAAACTCGTTTATGGTGACGGACTTGAACCCACCGTGCGAACTGACCGTAAGGGAACTGCTCCCGGTATTGAGAACCCTGATTGCCAAAGAGCTCGCCGAAAACCATGGATACACCCAGACAAAGATAGCAAAGAAACTAGGTGTTACCCAGGCGGCCGTGAGCGGGTACCTTACACAGGAGGTCACCGACGCAACGGTTAAGCCTTTCGACATCAAGGAGCTCAGTGAGATCGCCAAGAACTTCGCCTCCGAGATAACAATGAAGAGGTTTACCCATTCAGACATGATCAACAACATCTGTGAGATATGCCTCAACCTGAGGCGGGGCGGATCGATATGCCACGCACATAGGCTGAAGATCCAAGAACTTGAGGATGAGAAGTGTAGCATATGTATGCAGCTGCACATGAGCCTGACCGACATCTCGGACATGCGGAGAGGCACTCTAAGCGACCTGACTGTGGCGGTCTCGATGATAGAGAATACGCCGGAGTTCGTGGAGCTGGAGCCGCAGGTACTCTCTAACCTCGTTATGGCTATCAAGAATGCGAAGGGGGTCGCGGATGTCGCAGGGATACCCGGGAGGCTTGTAAAGATAAGGGGCAAGGTGATGTCCCTCATGGATCCTGAGTTTGGTGTCTCAAGCCATCTCGCGAAGCTTGTGTTAAGGATCATGAACGTGAACCCTGAGGCCAGGTCGGCAATCAACACGGCGTACAACGAGAAGGTGGCGGACGCAATAAAGAGGATGGGCTTCTCCTGTGCGGTGTTCGAACGGACACCCGCTCAGAAGGGCGAGGAGGAGCTCTTCGACTTTGCAGAGAAAGCGTTCAGGGAGGGTGGAGGCTGGGTCGATGTGGTCGTCGATGCCGGGGGCATAGGGATCGAGCCGAACGCGTATTTCTTCGAGAAGAACGCACTAAGACTGGCTGACAGGATTGTCAGGGTTGCCAGGTTGGTAAGTGCAAGAAAGAACCAAAAGTGAGGCATCAATTTATTACCGACAATGGAATAGAAGTTCCGAAACGGTGTGGCATTTGCCCGCGAACCTGCCTCCTCAAGCTAGGGCTGCTGAGAGAAGATACATCGAGGCAAAGACGCTACCAGAGAAGATAAAGTACCTCCAAGAGTTCATCTCGTCCATACCTGAGCACAAAGGAAACGAGAAGATGCGGGGATTTCTAAGGAGGCGGCTAGCGGAGCTGAAGGAGGAGCTCGAGACTCAGAAAAAGAGGAAGGCAGGCAGTGGCGGCGGTGGATTCTCGGTCAAGAAAGAAGGAGCCGCACAAGTGGTAATAGTCGGATTGCCGGGATCAGGAAAGAGCAGCCTCCTCGCATCGACTACCAACGCAAGGGTCCAAATCGGGGATCATCCGTTCACCACAAAGGAGCCCTCCCCAGGAATGCTGAGCTTTGAAGACCTCCAGTTCCAGCTGGTGGACACCCCAGCGATATTCGAGGGTGCCTATTACGGTCTCTCGTGGGGTGCGCAGCTGATGAGCGTAATCAGGAACGCAGACGGCATGATAGTCCTCCTAGACGGGGCTGATCCAGTAAGTCAGTACACTGTAATCATGAAAGAGCTCAAGATGGCAGGGATCACCATCGATAGGCCCAGGAGCAAGATAGAAATAGAGAGGACAACTGGAGGGGGTGTGCAGATTGCATGTGCTGGTAGGATTACGTGCGATGTGAATGAAGTCGAGGAGATCCTCAAGGAGGCAGGGGTCAGGAATGCTGTTGTCAGGATATGGGGCGACGCAGGGAGGGAGGAGATACTCGAGGCGCTCGAGCAGACAAAGATGTACAAGCCTGCTTTGATATTGGTGAACAAAGTCGACATCTATCCTGATGCTGTTATGAAGTTCGAAGAGGCGGTTGGGAAGAGGGCCCTCGGGATCTCGACGAAAACTGGGGTTAATCTGAGTCTCCTAGGCCGGGAGATCTTCATGGTATTGGAGATAATCAGGGTGTACACGAAGGAGGTGGGGGGGGAGCCGACGAGTAAACCGATTGTGATGAAGAAGGGCTCCAAGGTCATTGATGTCGCAAAGATAGTCCATTCCCACCTTTACAAAAACTTCAAGATAGCTAGGATCTGGGGCACCTCAGCCAAATACGATGCCGAGAAGGTGGGGGCAGACCACGAGCTCGCGGACGGCGATGTAGTGGAGATCAGGATAAAGTAAGTAAAATAGGGTTCAAAGCGTGGAACGTAGAAAGAATTATTTTAGGCAAGGGACACGGTATATCGAGAAGCCGTCCCAAGCAATGGTGGTCACAATGGTTAGAATTGCTCAGATATCATGTGGCTCGGAGTACAGCGGAATCCAAGCCGAGATCGAAAAGGCTGCAAAGATCGTCGGTGGCAGCATCTTCGTGCCAGAAGTCGATGTCTCAGACATCAGGACGATAGAGGACGAAATAGGGTTCCATGTTGCAAGCCCAGGGCTCAGGGTGATGATGGCTAGGGCGAAGGCTATTGTCGACGGCAGGGTTGACGCGGACGGTGTATTTATAGCCACTTGCTTCAGGTGTGCCGAAGGCGCCTTGGTTAGGAGCGTCGTCAGAAGGTATATCCAGAGCCAGACAAAGATACCCGTTGTTACGTATTCCTTCACCGAGAGGACGAAGGCGGGCGCGCTCCTCCTTAGAATGGAGGCGCTGGTCAACATCATTGACAAGAAGCCGCTCTTCGCGAGAATGAAGCAGGAAGGCATAACCGCGGGGATAGACTCGGGGTCTACAACAACGAAAGCAGTTGTGATGAAGGACAATGAGATCATCGGACAGGGATGGCTCCCTACCACGGGCGTGCTAGACTCGGGCATGGCGGCCCTGAACCAAGCTTTGAAAGAGGCAGGGATAGACGAATCGAAACTCGAGGCGGTCGGGGTCACAGGGTACGGAAGGGCAATACTCAAGGAAAAGTACAAAGCCCAGCTGGCAATGGAAGAGGTCTCCACATGCTCGAAGGGGGCGCTCTTCCTTACAGACAGGCAGAGAGGAGATGCTACAGTCATAGACATCGGAGGCATGGATAACAAGGCAGTTACCCTATACGACAGCATACCAGACAGCTTCACGGTCGGGGGAGTCTGTGCCGGGGCGTCTGGGAGGTTCCTCGAGACCACCGCCAAGAGGCTAGGGGTTCCGATCGAGCAGTTCGGGGAACTGGCTGCTAAGGGGAACTGGAAGGCGGTGCCAATGAATGCCTACTGCATAGTCTTCGGCCTCCAGGATCTGGTCGCCGGGCTCGCGGGCGGTGCGAAGCCAGAGGACGCGGCAGCAGCCGCGTGTCACAGCGTCGCTGAGCAGGTCTTCGAGCAGCAGCTCCAAGAGATCGACATCAGGTACCCGATAATACAGGTGGGCTCGACAGCCCTAGTTAAGGGACTTGTCAAGGCCATGTCTGAGATACTAAGCGTTGAGATGATAGTACCCAAGAAGCCCAATCTAATCGGGTGCGTCGGGGCGGCAGTCATGGTATCCGGGATGAAAGATCTAGAAGAATCGAGGAGATAAATCTGCGGGCGGCACAGAAATGATCCTCAAGCCAGTACCCAAGGGGTACACTTCTGGGACCCATCGGGAGAGACCCCCATCTGTGACGCTCGAATGGGTCGCCGCGGTCAAGGAGAAGGCAGGAATAACGAGGGTAGCAGAGATAACAGGGCTCGATAGGATAGGGATCCCCATCTTCACTTCGATAAGACCCATGGCTTCAAAGGGAGCGGTCACCGTCTATACGGGCAAGGGCTCATCGGAGGAGGAGGCAGAGGTCTCCGCCATAATGGAAGGCATAGAACGGTTCTCTGCAGAGCCTCGCGGCTTCGAGCTCGTGAGGGGGTCATTCTCCGAGCTCGCAAAGGCGTGGAATGTCCTCGACCCGAACAGGCTGATCCTACCGCGGAGATACCCGCTCGGAGAGGAGATCGAGTGGGTCAGAGGACACTACATCACGGATGAGAAGGAAGTATTGGTTCCTGCAGAGGCGGTCTTTCATCCTTACTCACGCGCGAACCAGCTCTTCAGGACGAACACGAACGGCCTCGCGGTCGGGAACGTGTTGGAAGAGGCGATCGTCCACGGACTCATGGAGCTGATAGAGAGGGACGCTTGGTCCCTCTTCGAGGCAGGAATAACCGAGGGGGCAGACTTGGAGATAGGCAGCTGCAAGACAGGAATGGCAGGTCCCCTATTGGACAAGATGGAGAGGGCAGGAATAGAAGTCTACGCTAAAGACATAACTTCAGACATCGGGATACCGACTGTCGCAGTGGCGATTGATGACCAAGTTACCAAGGATCCAGCGCTCCTTTCCCTCGGTGTAGGTACCCACCTTGTGGCAGAGATAGCGGTGGTCAGGGCGCTGACCGAGGCCGTGCAGAGCAGGCTGACTACGATACATGGCACCAGAGAAGACACGGTCAAGGCAGAGTTTGCCAGGAGGATCGGGTACGAGAGAATGAAAAGGATAAACAGGAAGTGGTTTGCCCCGAGTCAGAGAAAAACCACGCTCCAGCAAATGAAATCATACACCACCGAGGACTTCCTCGAAGACATAAAATACACGCTGGAGTCACTAAGAAGGGTCGGTCTCGCCGAGGTGATAGTGGTGGATCTTACAAGGCGTGAAACTGGTGTGCCGGCGGTGAGAGTCATCGTCCCGGGGCTGGAGGTCTACGCCCTTGACAAGGAGAGGGCTGGCGAGAGGCTTCGCGCCCGTCGGAGGGGAGCGGATAAGGATAGATGAGAGCTGCAGTCTTCCTCGGCCCCAGCCTCCCGAGGGAGGAGGCCCTCCGGGTGTTTAGGTCTGCGGTCTACTACCCTCCGGCGGCGAGGGGTGACATAGCCGCTGCGGCGGATAGTGGATTTCAGATAATCGGGCTCATAGACGGCGTCTTTTACCAGCAGGCAGCGGTCTCCCACAGGGAGATACTCGATGCCATGAGCGGGGGGATCAGGATATTTGGGGGCTCAAGCATGGGAGCCCTAAGGGCATCCGAGCTAGATGTCTTTGGGATGGTAGGCGTAGGGAAGATCTACGAGTGGTATAAGTCCGGAAAGATAAGATCCGACGATGAGGTCGCATTGGCGTTCCACCCAATGGACTACAGACCCCTCTCAGAGCCGCTCGTAAATACGAGGGCCACTCTGGAGAGGCTCTTTATTGAGGGTCGCATCTCTCTGAGAGAGCACGACTTGCTCCTCGGGGCGGCAAAGGCGATCCAATTCCAGCTCAGGAACCCATACAGGATAATTCAGAAAGCACTACACGACGGGCTCGAGAAAGAGCGAGGGAGGGAGCTATTGGACTGCATGCTGAAGGCGCGGGTGGATCTGAAGAGGGAGGACGCCCTCATGGTGCTTAAGAGGATAAAGGATGAAGTTAAAGAGCTTTAGTAGAAACTGTAGAGGCTACGAAAGTTCGGGAACTTCGTCCCGACAAGTCTGGTAAGAGTTCAGATGTTACATTAACGGCAACTTGGCGTTATTGTAACCTGAAAAAGGTGGTTCAGACATAGAGAGAGATAAATATGTGGGACCTAAAAATAGGTTGTTTTCAGGGTGATAAAATGAGCGTCCCCCTCATAAGGGTCGAGAATGTCACAAAGTCATTCAACGGCAACAAGGTCCTTGACAACATCTCCCTCACCGTGGAGGAGGGCGATAGGATAGGCATCATCGGCAAGAGCGGCTCTGGAAAGACCGTGCTCCTCTCCATGATGAAAGGCATACGCGAGTACAGACCCGACTATGGGCGGATCATCTTCAACATCGCGGTCTGTGAGCACTGCGAAACCGTTGAGGGTCCAAGCTGGGCGCATAAGAAGTGCCCGTATTGTTGCCCCCATTGTGAGAAGGAGATGAAGCTCGCAGAGGTCGATATTTACAGCGATGACCCTAAGACAAAGTGGCTAAAGCAGCGGATCGCGATAATGTTCCAGAGAACCTTTGCGCTTTACGGAAGCCTAACCGTCTACGAGAACCTCGTCGAGGCACTTAACAAGGTTTCCTCCGAGGACGCCAGTAGGAAGGCGCTAGAAATTGCGAAAGAAATCGGCCTAAATAACAGGCTACTGCACGCCGCCCGGGATTTGAGTGGAGGGGAGAAACAGAGGGTAGTCTTGGGAAGGCAGTTAGCAGTCAAGCCGATACTGCTCCTCGCCGACGAACCCACGGGTACGCTCGATCCTCTGAACGCAGACATGATCCACAAGATAATCAAGAGGGAGACCGGACCAGGTAAAAGCACTCTACTGGTGACATCACACCTACCAGGCGCCATAGAGGAGCTGTGCGATAAGGCGATCTTCCTCGAGGGTGGCAGGATACAGGCTTTTGGGGATCCGAAAAGTGTGGTTGAGAAGTTCATGTCGAAGCTATCCCCCGAAGAGGTCACCAAACCCCCTGAAACGGGAGACGTGATCCTCAGGGTGAAAGACCTGAAGAAGTACTACTTCTCGATAGACAAGGGAGTGGTCAAAGCCCTCGACGGAATAACCTTCGAGGTAAGGGAGAGGCAGATCTTTGGCATCATAGGCCTCAGCGGCGCAGGGAAGACGACGCTATCGAGGACGATAGCGGGCGTCACTGCCCCCACTTCAGGTGTGATCGAGCTCAAGATCGGCGATGAGTGGATCAACATGCTAGAACCCGGCCCTATGGGGAGAGGTAGAGCCACCCCATTCCTGGGGCTGTTGCACCAAGAGTACGCGCTCTACCCTCACAGAACTGTGCAAGAGAACCTGACAGAGGCAATAGGGCTCGAACTGCCTGACGAGTTTGCCAGGTTCAAAGCCCACAGCGTGCTGACAGCCGCCGGCTTCGACGAGGCATCAATTGAACGGACATTGACCAAGTACCCAGACGAACTCAGCGAGGGGGAGAGGCACAGGGTCGCACTAGCTCAGGTACTAATAAAGGAGCCCATTATCGTACTGCTAGACGAGCCCTCAGGTACCATGGATCCCCTCACACAACAGGATGTCTCCAAGTCGATCAAGAACGCGAGGAACGAACTAGGGCAGACATTCCTGATCGTGTCCCACGACCTAGGCTTCGTAACCAACACCTGCGAGGAAGGGATATTGATGAGGGCGGGCAAGGTCGTCAGCAGGGGAAAACCTTCTGACCTGGCCAAAGAACTGACCCCAGAAGAGAAGGAAGAGCTAGCGAATTCCAAAAACTGACTCAAAAGAAAGATCCATGAATAACCTGCATTCCGAGCCTAGCCTTACCTTAATCTTCTTTGTATCATCGAACTTACCCACTACACTGGCAGAGAATCCTGCCCGGTTCAGCTTCTCTACAAGGGATCCATCGTCTGTGGCGAAGATGAATCCCATAGCAGGATAGGAAATGAACCAATCCGAGATGTTAGTACCCGCGGGTCTTGGGATCCTCCCCGCGTCAACCTCGGCTCCGACTGAGCTGGCCTCGCAGAGCATTGCCAAGCTCCCCAAAACACCAGGGGCACTGATGTCCCTGGACGCTCTCACAAGCCCATATTCGATGGCTGATACAATCGATTCCAACATGACCCTGAGCTCAGTGCCGGTCTTCCTCAGCGTACTGTCAAAGCACCTGACCCACCCCTTCACCCCGAAGGAGCCGTCCAAGTCCAGTGCCATCACTATGAGATCCCCAGGTCTCGCAGTGCTCCCTTTTGCTACCTTCTTGGCGATCCCAACAACTGCGGCATCAATCGCCTCATAGGAGGAGTCCGGATGGGTATGCCCCTTCAACAACTTGAGACCGTACTTGTCGAGCCCGGCCTTGATTCCCTCAGCCATTCTCCGCCTGGTTTCAAGGGTCCCAGACATGACATTCACATATCCCATGGGTCTGGCTCCCTTTACAACGACATCATTAACGTTAACTAACACAGAGTAGTACCCCGCGAACCAAGGGTCGGACTTTACGAGGTCTTCGGTTATACCATCGGTTGATACGACGATGTTTAGACCGCCAAACTCTATTACCCCTGCGTCGTCATACTCGTGCTCGCCTAGTATCTTTGTTATTTCGCCGATCTCAACCTTCCTTTTGAGACCCTTGAAATTCTTTGCCACGTTGATGATGTGGGAAAGACCCTCCAAGCATATCCCTCAGGTTAATAGGAAAGTGGATAGATCATTATATTATAAAGTTTTGTGGAGGCAGACGAAGATGGGGATCAAGGAAGGAGACACAGTAGTCTACAGCAAGACAGGAACCAAAGGCAGGATTTCCAGACTCGTAGAGTTGGAGGGAAAATTGTGGGCCGAGCTTGACACTACAGGGCTCCTTTACGACGAAAATGCGCTTGAGGTCGTTGAGGTTGAGGATACTCCCAAAGAGGGGTGGACTGAGGCGTCTAGACCGAAAAAGGAAAGGGAACAAGAAAATGTACGGGAGGAGGAGCTGAAGGGAGGGGACATGACCATCGATACGAGCGGGAGCTGCAGCGGGGCAGGGTGAGGAGGAGAGTTGAGAAAAGCAGTCGTCCTGGACAAGTCTGGCACAATAATAGATCCCTGCAGGATTGTGTACAACCTAGAGACCGGAAAATGGCTTTTTCACGTGAGCACGCTCAAGTACGTCGTTGAAAAAGGAGGGGTCCTAGTAAACCTAAGAGGGTCGGCTTCCAAGATCATGAAAGGCGACCTAAGGGGCGTGCAACTCAAGGTTAGCTGCTGTGCAGTAGATCCAGTACCGCGCTTGGACAGATATAAGCTCGAAAAACCCAGTGTTGTAAGCGCGGTAAAGAGCGTTTTTATGAAGGCTAACGAGCACTGCTCCTCCGAGCTCGGAGCGTGTGTGGCAGTAGTGTTCGATTCGGCAGGAGATATAACGGATATTGTAGGCCTGGGGGGAAGGCTTTACAGCGATGTCCGCGGGGCGGTGTCGGAGATGCGGAGGGAGGGGGTTGATGTCTACCTAGCAACCGGGAACTGCAGGGAGATGACTCTCAAATGTGCCGAGGTGCTCGGAATGCCTAAGTATGCCGCGATCTTTGATGCCTCGCCTGAGGACAAGAGGGCGCTCGTCAGGAGGCTGAGGGGGTTCTACGGCGCCGTCATCATGGTTGGTAATGACATTAATGACCTTACCGCCATGCGCGAGGCGGATATTGCCATACTCGTTTTGAGGGACGGTTCAAGCCCTAGGGAAAAACTTGAGACAGAGGTCGACTACTTAGTAGGATCGCTTACAGAAGTGGCGGAGATCGTCTCCTCGATTAGACCGATCTGACCTCAAAGTAATGCTCTCGGTACTCGGGGTGGAAGTGGGGGAGGCTCCCGGCAATCTCCTTTTCCAATGCCTTTAGCCTCCCCATCTCCTCGCGTTCTACGAAGGAGATTAGCCCCCTCTCATGTGCCGAGTCGCAGAATATGCTGCATGGGATGAACCCTGCTGTGGTAACGAAGGCGAACTTGCCTGAGATCTTAAGTTCGTTCAAATGATCATCATCGATACTGTACCTAATCCTCTCGGAGAATGAACGCATGCAGCATTCGGGGTAGTCAAGGAAGCTCCCTATCTCGTAATCGCTAAAGGATTTTGAGAAAATGCCGATCTGGGTCGAAGTGTAGGGATCAAGCGCTGGTCTGACAGGAGGGGAAAAGCGGCTGACGATGCTGAGCTGCAGTTCAAGCCGTGGCAGCACGTCGAAGAGCCGGTCCTCCTGGAAAAGCTTGGAAATGTGACTGGCTAAGTTTGGCGAGAGCGGGTGCCTGGCCCTTGCTTCATCAGGGTCTATAATGGAGAGAGCCCTTATCCTCTCGACCAGCCTCGAGAAAGATTCTTGACCTTTCGAAGACATATATTCAAAAAGCACAAAAAAAGAAAAAAAGGTTGTTGTGTCCGCTTACCTGCTCGGTATGATGAGGGACCTCTCGCCCGCGGGCATGAACTCCCTCAGCGCGCCCTTTCCGAAGCAGAGCCTCGGGTGGGTGAAGTCGAACTTCAGGTCCTTGTCGGCGAATGCTATCTTTATCAACGGGTTGGTCGTCCATGCGTCTCCCCTTCCGCTGTGCGCTGCCTGGACGATACCCGTGTGCGCCGACTGGTGACCCACGTTCAGGGCGTAGTTCGGATAGTTCACACCCCTCAGGTTGAAGGGCAGACCCTCGTCGCTCCTGTACGAGAAGCTGTTCGCCGAACCGCACTGGTCCTGCTGGTCGTAACCGTAGAAGCCTAGCCTGCCCATCTCCTCCTTGTGGAGAAGCTGGCTCAGGTACCAGCCGTTGATACCAGCGGTGCAGTTCCCTGTCGCAAGCGAGACAGCGACACCTGCGCCTGCAGCCACCACCGCAGCCCTCTGGGATCCACCGAAGTGGGTCTCCATCAGTGCCGGGAAGCGCTCGTACTGCTCTAATCCGTACAGAGAGACTTCGGTCGCGATGTCCTTGATCAGGTCCCAGCTTGGCTTTGCCTTCCCAAAGCCGCCGTACTTCTTCTTCACATAGTCCGCTCCATAGTAGCAGAAGTCGTCCAGGATGTTGTCGGTGTATGTGCAGGTCGCGTACTGAGTGAAGCCTACGCCTCCGGACATGTAGCTGCCGAACCAGAACTGGTCATACAGCACTGCGCCCATCGAGATCGCCTCTAGTGCGACCCACGTCGGGTCCTCCGGCTTCACCCTAGACGCCTGGCACATGTCTGCGAGGTATCCGAGCGGGATTCCTCCGGGCTCGTTCGGGCCCCTCGCGCGCCTCCATGGCATCAGGGTTCCCATCTCGATGACCTCAGCGTGCTTCGCTGCGAATGCGAACTCTCCGATCGCTGCCTCACCAGCCATCAGCTTGTAGGCGTTGACCATCGACATCGAGATCTGCATCGCGGACCATCGTGACATCGTACCTCCATCGCAGGTCATAGCAACTATGGTGGGCATGCGCAGTACCTGGTAGATCCTCTTTCCGACTGCAGCCTTCAACTGTGCAGCCTGGTCTGCAGGGAACTCCTTATTTATGTCGATCAGGAACCGCTTGTCTATCTCGTCCGCGAGCTCGTCATCTCCGGTGAAGACCTTCACGTAAGAGTCCGCGACTAGACCTGGGTGGGTCTCGACCATGTGCTCCTGGATCACTGCGGCACCGGGCAGCGCGTGGTTCAGGATCTCGAGGTAGTGGTTGACCGTCTCTGGGGTGACTTCTTTGCCAAGCCTCTTCTGCAGCACCATGTGGGCAGCGTCTAGACCTACTATGACGGTCCTTCTAATGTCGTGCCACATCTGCTGCATTGCTGCGTTGTTAACGAAGTGCAGGTCGTCGCCCTCGCAGTATATGTCTGTCTGCGAAATCTTATATGGCATCAGAACCCGCTGACCAAGCGGAATGCCGCCCAAGTGCATCTCGGGGTTGTAGAACGGGATGCCTCTCTCCTTCGCCAGCTTTGTGCCCCATTCGACGAACTCCTGCTTCCTCTTGGACTGCTTCCAGCCGTCGTATATATAGAACTTGGTATACTTCTCTTCAGGAGACTCCTTGAACTTCTTCCTGAGTGCTTCCAAGAACATCTTCTTTTCAGTTGCCATTCACATAACCTCCTTTAGATACCCTTCACCTTGTTTGGATCGAACCCAGCCTCCGTCCTCAGCATGTGCAGGCGCTGCACGAACTCGATCATTTCCTTGTCCTGCCTGAACGGCACACCGTCAACCCTGTACTCGCTGGTCATCTCCCTGAGTTCTTCTTCCTTGATCGGCTTCCCGACCGATATCGGCTTGTCCAGCGGGACTCCGATCTGGTCCTTGACGTAGACGACTTCGCCTGTCTTCTTGTCGAAGACGAACCTCCTGAGCGCATCGAACATCATCCCGTTCTCGTCGAGCCTCAGCGAATGCCCGTGCACTGTAGCCCCTCTGATGCCGCACCTCGCGGGATCGAAGATCTCGGTCTCCACGAGCTCCTTTGCGACCTTCTCCAAGTCACGCTCGCGCATCTCTAGCGGAACCCTGCCCGAGAGGACACCGATGTCTACCCCTCTGTAACGAGTGTGACCCATCCATGCACGCATGTAGGGCGTCAGCGGGGTGAAGTAGACTGAGTCCGTGAATTGGATGTACCTGATCCTGTCCCCTGCCTTGGCTCCTGGCGTCGGCTCCACGAGCTCCCTGATCGGGCATACCGGCTCGCCCATCTCCTCCAGTGGCGGATGGACGGACTTGTATGCCTCTCCGGGAACCCTGTGTCCCATCAGCTTGACCAGGTCGTCGTCGCTGATGGTTCTCAGCTTCTTCAGCTTGTAGGACGGGTCCATGTACTTCTTCCTGTTCTTGGCTATTTTGCTTTCTCCAGGATAATACTGTGCCTTGTATGTTGTCATTTTAGACTCCTCCCATAATGGATACTGCTGCCTCATTCACATATCTCAGCGGCTCCCTCAGTTCAGGAACCTCGCTAAGAGTCTCCCCGACCACGCCGCTGATCTTCTCCGGCGTGTAGATGACCGTGCCCGCATCGAGCGCGACCGCAGCGGCTACGCACGGGATGGTGAAGCCCTTGCTGTGCCTCGTAACGATGTGGTTGCCGTGGAACACAGCGGGGTTACCTCCTCCATAGATCGAGTGGCTGAAGAACGCCATCTCAACTCCCGTACCAGCTACCCTTCCAAAGTCGACACCGGGCAGACCAGTCTCCCTTTCGATCAGGTCGTTGAAGTATATGAAGACGGACGGGCAGTGCTGCATCGACCTTGCTGAACCGCAGGTTATCATTGTACCAGCAAGCAGACCCGCAGCGGCGTAGGCGTTCCACTTGTTGAGGTCGTCCGTTGTGTACGCAGTATAGCCTGATGGCTTCTTCTCGAGCGGCTTTATCACGCCGTCGGCTAGAGCCCTCTTAACGGTAGAGATAGCTACATCGCCAAGCGTACCCGTCTTTGCGTTCTCCTTGACAAGGTCATAGACCAGGTTGTTGGCGTTCAGCCCCTGGTATGCCAGCCCTAGTAGGTGAAGCCTCTCGAAGTTCCCGACAGCGTCACCCATCTCAAACATTGCTGCCTGCTCCATAATCGCAGAAAGGGCTGCTGCATTCATAGCGTTCTTCTTGGTGATCAGCGCAATGTGCGCGCAAGGCACGTTCCTCAGCGCATATCCCATACCCTCATTCTGTTGCGGAACCGACAATAGTGACGACACGTTTCCGCCGAGCGGCTCCATAGTCTGCGGGTACCTTCCCCAGACTGCTGCATGGATCAGGTCTGCGTCCCATAGGTTGACCTTGAAGTTCTCGACTATGGTGCAGCAGAGGGCTGCGGCTGTCGCTGTGAAACCAGTCGTGTACTCGACGCCTGCATTAAGCCTCTTCGCAGGTACCTTGACCAAGAGGTGCTTCCCGCCCTTGAGAACCTTAACCTCGGTGTCGTCATCCTTGGTCACCTGCAGGCACTTCTTAAGGCTGTCAGCGATGCTCTCAGCATTCTTTGTCAGGTCTAGCTTAACGGACCTGCCTTTGATGATGCACCACTTGCCGCCAACTTCACCGGTCGCCAGGGCCTTCTCGATGCCTTCGAGGTTCACTGAAACGCACTGCTTGATGTAGGAAACGATCTTCTGTATGGCTGGGTTGTGCAACGGGCTTACGGCTTCGACAGGAACCTTGGAGGCGAAAACGCGGCCACGATCGTCGTATAGATCTATCTTATCCGGATATTTCGCCATAGAACTCCTCTCTCACAGTTTTGTTGCGAGTACTTTAAAGCTGCATGAAATATTAAAGCATTACCTAAACTGCGTAATAATCCGACCCTAAAAACCCTCAAATAAAAGCTGCTTATATCTAAGTCAATTATACCCAGGAAATAACCGTCTATTCTGTTGACGAGAGGATCTTCTCGACGAGCGTCTCCAACGAATCTATGATATTCGACTCTTCTATGCGTATTGTGACTAAAGGTATCCTCACGAACTTCTCTATGGTGGTTGCTACTATGGATGCACAGACCAGCCCCTGCACCCTCTCACGCTCGGCCTTGATTGCACTGATGATCGCATCCTCCAGGCTGTTCACTGGATACTCCTTGATAAGGACTTTCTTCCCCTTCAGGATCATGACATTCTTGGAGAAGGCGTTCAATGAAGAGCGCGCAGCGATTATTCCCACGGTGATGTCCCCTTCCGCAACTCCATGCTGGGTGACGACATATCGTATAACATCCCGGAGTGTGGAGAGGCGCAGATCCCTGTCCTCAGAGAGGATCTTGTTTATGGTGCTGACCGGGACGCCAGATCCCGCGCTGAGTTCCTTTACAGTAATGCCCTTTTTCCGCATCACGGACTTTAGCAACTCAGCGAACTTCTTGTTGGATTCCATCGCAGCGGATATCAGTGCGTCGAACAGTTCGGGATCCACGACTTCCAAAACGCACCCCTCTATAGAGCAGTTATCTCTTCGTGGAGATAGCCGAGTATCTTCTCGCGGTATGATATGAACGGCGGGCTGAGCCTCGCCCTAGGATATTCGAGATTCACCTTGACCACTGCCTTTACGGTTGCTGGTCTCTTGGTCAGAACAACAATCTCCTGTGCCAAGAAGACTGCCTCGTCAACATTGTGAGTGATAAAGATAACGGTCTTGTTGAATTTGGACCAAACCGCAAGTAGCTCCTTTTGGAGTATCTGGCGGGTCTGCGCGTCGAGGTCGGCGAACGGCTCGTCCATCAGGATTATCTCCGGGTCGACAGCCATCGCCCTGGCTATAGCCACGCGCTTCTTCATTCCGCCGGAGATCTGGTGAGGATAGTATTCCTCGAAGCCCTTCAATCCGACCAGGGAGAGGAACTCTCTTGCCAGATCATCGATATCGGTCTTGTTTCTAGTTATCTCCAGACCAAACTTCACGTTGGCTAACACATTCCTCCACGGAAGGAGGGAGTCTTCCTGGAAGATTACGCCGAATCGATTTCTCTTCGGATCCGGAGGGTTTCCCTTCACCAGTACCCTCCCACTCGAAGGCTGGAGGAGCCCGCACATCAGCTTTAACAATGTGGTCTTCCCGCACCCCGATGGTCCGACCACACAGAGGAACTTTCCGTCGTCGACGCTGAGAGAGAGGTTCCTTATGACCTCTATTGTGTCCTTGCCGGATTTGAAGGTCTTGCCGACGGATTCAAGCACGATCTCTGGTCCCAAATTCGATTCCCCTCCATTCATGCCCTCACTTCCACTCTCCACTTGAATAGGCGCCTCTCGGTGGACAGGATCGCGTAGTTGAGTATCAGGCCGATGATGCCGATGGTTACCATCCCCAATATGACCACATCCATCTGGTATAGGTTCGCGTACTTTATTATCAGCCTACCTAGGCCAACAGGATCACCGCCTATCATCTCAGCGGCGACAATGCACATCCATCCTACTCCAAGCCCTACCCTCAGCCCGCTCATCACTTCAGGGAGTGCGCTCGGGAAGACGATCTTGAATGTGATTGTGCGGCTATCTGCACCAAAAGTCTTAGCCATGTCGACCAAGACGGCGGAGGTCCGCTTGACGCCCGCGATCGTGTTCAGTAGGATAGGGAAGAAGGCTCCAATCCAGATTAGGAAGACGTATCTCGTGATCCCTCCGAGGAGGATTATTGCCAATGGGATCCAAGCTATAGGCGGGATGAACCTTATAGGTTCGATTATAGGAGACGATACGCTGTTTACAGAGGGCTTTAGCCCCATAAAGATCCCTAAAGGGATTGCGGTCATGCCCGCGAATAAGAAGCCGAGAAGCACTCGGTAAATGCTTGTCATGGCGTGAGAGGACAATGTGTAGCCGTCGATGTCCCCCGCAGTCGATATCCTGAAGAAGGCAGTGAGCACGCTGTATGGACCAGGAAGGAAGGGCGAGTTCATCCAAACAGCTAGAAGTTGCCAAAGGAAAAGAAAGACTATAAGAGAAAAAAGCCCTAGGAGCAGGCTTTTTGCCCGGTCAGCGTGCTTCATCTGTCTCACTCTTTATCAGATGAAGCGCGTGTCTATAAATGCGTTTATGAAGTCGTCGACCTGTTCATGTGTCAGGGTGGTTACCACATTGAGGTCTATCATGGCGTGGAGGAATGTCTTCATGCTCACCGGATCTGGGGTCGAGGTATATACGATGTGTGACAGTGCCAGATCGATGAGTTGTGAGGAGTGACCAGTTATGTTCATTGCAAGCTGCTTTGCATAAGCAGGGTTATTTATGATATAATTGTTTGCCAACTTGTGTGCAGCAGCAAACTTAGAGACCAAATCCTGGTGAGATGCTAGGAACTTGTTTGAGACGACGAGTACGCAGCACTGATGGTTCTCAAAGAGATCCTTGGAAGTAAGAAGGACATGAGCCCCAGACTGGACCACAGCGATGGAAGGAGCGGGCTCCCAACCTATGAAGCCGTTTATTGTCCCTTTGCTGAACTCAATCGGTAAGTACGAAATTGACATGGGGCTTTTTGTTAATGTCAGGTTGTGATCTCTTATGTACATGCTAAGGAGAATGTCTTGGATTGTCCCTGTCCCAGGCGTACCTATAATCTTGCCGCTCAAGTCCTCGGGTGACTCGATACTCCCATCGACCACGATGGCAGATCCCTCAAGGTTAACCGAGGCGATCACGACTGGGAGATGCGCATTAGGATCTGACATCCCCTTTGCCCTCGCAGAGATAGCCGGAGGCGCACCCACATAAGCAAAGTCCAGCTCACCAGCCAAAAAGTCCTGCATCAGAAGCGGACCATTAGCGTACTCCTTTAGCTCGATCTTGATTCCGGATTGCTCAAAGTAGCCCTGGTTTCTTGCTACGAATAGAGCCAAATGGTGGAGATCTCCTGTCAGGTGCCCAACTCGCACGGTAGCTGTCTGCTGGGGAAACAGAAAACCAGAGAAGTATATGCCTGCACCTACTATTACAATAAGGGCAATAACAGATACAATAAGGATTTTGCTCGCCATTTTGTTGACCCAAAAAATATAGCATTATCGTGAAATATATAGTTATAGTATACAATTAGGAATAGAAACACGGTCACTGTATACCCTTTAAGTACAGAAAGACGGCAAGCGCGCTAGAATCTGCCGTGGCATAGTCTTTTGCGAATGTGGCAATTATGCTGTCCCCTTCCTGAAGGTTGAACTTACTTACCAACGCGTAGTATACCGAGGGATTAGAGATTGAGAGGTCTTCTGAGATTGTCGGAACCACTATCCTGTTCCCCGTGAAATTGAAAATAATCGCGCCATCTGCTCCCCATCGGATAGCAACATCACGGAGCTTCAATATCGAATGTGTTGAGATGTCGAACCGGATATGGATAGCATAAGACGGTTGGTTAATGCCCAGCCCCCCCAAGTCGATTTGAGCCGACGAGACCATGCCATCCCTAATTTTCTGGAGCACTTCCTTACCGATCGGGGTTAGTGTGCACCCACCTATGCTGTCAATTGTGATAAACGACCTTTCTTGAAGTCGCTTTATGATAGTCCTTACAGACCCCTCGCCTATCCCGAGCGCCCTTGACAGCATCACCCTACCGACCGACCTCGAGGAGTCCACGATGAAAAGTGCCTTAACTACGTGGACAGGGGTGTATGCAGCAGCGGGACCTCTAGGCTGATCCGGTTTTGATATGGACTGGACAAAGGAGTTGTACGCATCGGACATGATCAACTATATCCGAACATTGGATAATCACTTTTTCGGTACCATATCACAACAACGGGCTCGAAGTCAATATAAAGACATATCAGAAATCTTTAGCAAAAAGTCATATGCATACAGTAAGCACACTCGCAAATTTGGACGGCTTCTGATCCTTTATCAATACAAGAAGGGATCCTTTAGTTTTAGACGACCCTATTTATAAGTGCCTTGGCTCATTACTTTTTACAGGGAAAAGGTGAAGGTTTGTTTTGTCAGCAAGGATCGAAGCGAAGGGGCTCGTAGGACTCAGCAGATGCTTCCGAGATGCTGTTCACTCCACTAGAAAGGAGGGCAGAATCCTTTTTGTGGGGACACCTTTCACTTGCCTTCCATTTGCTGAGTTCCTCTGCTACGGAATTAGAGATCTGGCACTCAAGCCGTTTTTCATGCCAGGTAACCAGGCGGACAAGATAAGGGAGATCGTTAAAATGGAAGGATATGGGTATCAACTCGGCGCGCATTCAAAAGAAAGTCATTATGACATAGTAGTGCTCCTCGGAGGGCTTGGTATGCCGAAGTACGGTCTGCCGCCGGCAATGCTCCAAGAGGTCCTTAGCAGTATATCAGACAAAGAGAACATAATAGCAGTTTGCTTCCAAGGAACTCTGAAAAGCATCGATTGGACTGGAACATTTCGTTTTAAATTCCTCATAAACAGCGATCTAATGGTTACAATGGAGTAGAACAAGATGATACAGGAAATTTCAGGGCTAAAACCACAGATAGACCCGAGAGCTTTCGTCCATGAGTTGGCGGTGATAATTGGAGATGTGGTAGTGGAAGAAGATGCCAACATATGGCCGGGCGCGGTGCTTAGGGGAGACATCGAGAGGATATTAATTAAGGCCGGTGCGAGCATTCAAGACGGGGCAGTACTCCACACTGACAAGGGATACCCAACGAATGTAGGTAAGGGGACGGTCATAGGACACGGTTGCATAATACATGGCTGCAGGATAGGAAACCACACGCTCGTAGGTATGGGCGCGATCGTGCTGACAGGTGCCGAGATAGGAGACGATTGCGTCATTGGCGCGGGTGCACTGATACCAGAAGGGAAAACTGTCCCCTCAGGGAGCGTTATGATCGGTCTGCCAGCCAGGAACGTCAGGAACACGGAGGAGAGGGATAGGGCAAGGATCAGGGAGACCGCTGCGGCGTATCAAGAGCTAGTGAAGAAGTACAAGCCATGAATTCCTGATTATTTCTTAAGCTCCTCGGATCGCTCTGTAGCAAATAGAAGCACCAATCCAGCCAGGAATACTAAAACACTGAGTATTTGAGCTGTCATCGAATGCTCCACGAGGCTCGATCTCATCAGGAAGGAATAGGTAAAAGCGGGCAAGATCACCAGAACGAGTGCCACAGCATAGAACAGTCGCATGATTTTCATACTGATCAACTCTTTGGTACGAGGATCCTTAGGTTCGGCAGGGCGGACACCAGCTCCTTTATGAATGAGATGGGCGGCTCGTCGAGGCTCTTGAATCCTACTACAGAGCACTTGTCAGGGTAGATGTGCACATAGTGGTCTAGATCGAAACGGAAGTCGGTCTCTTTTGGTCCAAAGGTAACCTTAAATGGCACTCTCTTCTGAAGGAGAACATCTGCAGAATTTATGACGAATTCTTTCTGCGCAGCGGGCACCTTTCTGGCAGATTTCCTGACCTTTATTCCCTTGGTCTCCTCCTTTGATAATGAAATCTTCACTACGCCCTTGGCTTCTAGCACTTCGGCATTTTCTCCCTGGAACTTTACCTCGAATGGTTTTCCCTGGTCGAGAAACGTTCGTATCTCGAGCAACTTGGAAGCATGTATTTCGCTCACCGTGCTCACCGTGGAAGGTATCCGCGGATTAAGGCTTTAACTCTAACGGAATGCATAGAGGACGAAATAAACATATTGTAAATGGTAGGCGAGAAATTTTACAGGATCTGCTCCCGAGGCATCTCCCCAGGCGGGTGAACGATCATTACAGATGCCTCAAAATAAACCAAAACTGTTAAAAATAATGCCTTATTACTAACTCCCCATATTCAGGAGTGCTTCCAGGATGCTAGAGATAAGGTGGCACGGAAGGGGAGGGCAGGGAGCTGTTACGGCAGCGGAGATACTCGCCACGAGTGCGATATTAGAGGGAGGTTATGCCCAAGCATTTGCGGCTTTCGGACCTGAGAGGAGGGGGGCGCCAGTCCAAGCTTTTACCAGGATCAGCGAGAATGAGATACTTACGAGGTGCCAGATTTACGAGCCCGATGTTGTGGTAGTCCTCGATAAGAACCTCTGTACAATGGAGGGCGTCAGCGATGGGCTTAAGCCCGGGGGAACCGCAGTCCTGAACACAGATAGGGGAGCCAAGAACTTCTCGGAAACATTCAAGGGTACAGGTGCTATAGCTGCGGTCAATGCGACCAAGATTGCGATGGAAGAGCTTGGTGCACCCATTACAAACACGGCAATCCTAGGCGCACTGGTCAGGGTCTTGGGCATCGTGAAGCTCGAGACCGTCGAGAGCATAATGAAGGAGAGGTTCAAGCAGTACGCCGAGAAGAACATAAACGCTGTGAGGAGAGCTTTCCAAGAGACTGAGATATTTGAGCCGGATGGAAAGAAGGGAGAAAGAACAGAGGAGAGTAGTGAAAGGAGAGCTTTGAAATGCTTCACCCCTCAGCTGAAGGGGTGGAGGGAGATACCTGAAGGAGGAACCATCACCGAACCCGGGAGTTCTGTGAATTTTGATGTTACTGCTTGGAGAACCTCGACGCCGGTTATAGACCAGAAGAAATGCACTAAATGTGGGATGTGTTTCCTCTTTTGTCCTGATTCAGCGATCGAGTTGGATGTTTACGGAAATTACGGTGTTAATCTTTCGTACTGTAAGGGTTGTGGGATATGCGCGAAGGGTTGTGCAGTAAAGGCTATAACGATGGTCAAGGAGGCTAACTGATGCGCAAGAGGATTGCTCTCAACGGCAATTACGCGGTCGCCTATGCTGTGAAGATGGCAGACGTAGACATGATCTCTGCATACCCCATTACTCCGCAGACAGCAATTGTCGAAAAGCTCTCCGAATTTGTCGCAAATGGGGAACTGGACGCGAGTTATATGAACGTCGAGTCCGAGCACTCGGCGATAAGCGCCTGCATTGGAGCCTCGCTCACTGGTGCAAGGGTCTTCACTGCCACCTCCTCGCAAGGGCTTGCGCTCATGCATGAGATTTTGTTCATGGCATCCACACTCAGGACTCCGATTGTAATGGCAAACGTCAACAGAGCGTTATCTGCACCCTTGAATATTTGGAACGACCACTCGGACGCGATAGCACAGAGGGACTCTGGTTGGATCCAGATCTGGTCCAGATCTGCCCAGGAAGCGTTCGACAACACTGTGGAGGCATTCAAGATCGCAGAGGAGACCCGCCTACCGGTAATGGTAAACCTAGATGGTTACATCGTGAGCCACATGTACGAGCTTGTGGAACTCCTAGACGAAGGCGAAGTGAGAGAGTTCATTCCGTCTAAACCGATGGAGAACAGGGTTTCTCCTAAAAAGCCGCGTGCGACAGGAGTCGTCGGCCCTCCAGAGTATTATTATGAGATGAAGTATCAGGCGATAGACGCCATTGAGGGCAGCAGGTTCCGAATAAAAGAGATCGATCGTGAGTTCAATGCGAAGTTCGGGAAAAATTACCGGGAGATAGACACTTACGGGCTAGAGGATGCAGAGACGGCGCTGGTTTTGATGGGATCCATATTCGGGTCTGCCAAGGAGGTAGCAAGCGAGCTGCGCCGAAATGGCAATAAGGTGGGTGTCATATCAGTGAGGTTGTTCAGACCCTTTCCAGTCGAGGAGCTTAGTAAGGCAGTCGAGGGGCTCAAGGCCATCGGTATCATAGATAGAGCCACTACTCCCGGTGGTCCAGCGAATCCACTCTTCATGGATGTGGCAACCACCCTATACAGCATGTCCAAGAGACCTACGATCCAAGGTTTTGTGGCAGGACTTGGCGGCAGAGACATTAGACCGGAGGATTTCAAGCTCATGTATAGAGCTACTGAAAATGCTGGAATATCAGGGGCAGACCGCTGCATATACGTGGGGTTGAGAGAATGAGCAAGGTCTTTAAATCTGTAAAGGATGTCCCTAAGGAAGAGCTCTTGGCGCCTGGTCATAGGCTCTGTGCGGGCTGCGCTGCGGGCACTATGGTCAGGCAGGTGCTGAAGGCTTCCGGGAGGGATGTAGTCGTGGTATCTCCAACCGGCTGTTTGGAGGTATCTACTAGCTACTTCCCGCAGAGCGCATGGAGGGTACCATGGGTCCACATCGCGTTCGAGAACGCGGCGGCGGTGGCTGCGGGCATATCGAACGCCATGAAGGTGCTGCAGAGGAAAGGTAAGACTGATGAAAATGTAGATGTGATAGCGATTGGGGGGGACGGCGGGACCTTCGACATAGGGCTGCAGGCGCTCAGTGGTGCCATGGAGAGGGGGGACGATCTGCTTTACATCTGTTACGACAACGAGGCATACATGAACACGGGCATCCAGAGAAGTTCGGCGACGCCTTTCGGCGCTTCAACTACCACCTCACCTCCCGGTAGGCTCTCGGTAGGGCAGACGACTGAGAAGAAGGACCTCGTCGGAATAGCCGTAGCACACGGAATCCCCTATGCAGCTACTGCTTGCCCCTCGTACCCATTCGACCTGATGAATAAGGTCAGGAAGGGGCTCGACGTGGACGGTCCTGCGCTATTGCATGTCTTGGCACCTTGTCCGACAGGTTGGAGATTTGACGTGAGCGATAGCATCGAAATTGGGAAGTTGGCTGTTTTGACTGGGCTGTGGCCCCTATACGAAGTGGTAAACGGGGAGACAAGGGTAACAGTCCAAGTCCCCAGGAGAGAGCCAGTCGCTAAATACCTGAAGTTACAGGGGAGGTTCAGGCACCTCGACGAGGAAGCCCTCAAAAAGATCCAAGGCAAGGCAGACGCGCTTTCGAAGAGGTTCGGGCTCGGTCCCGTAAGAGAGCAGTAGTGATTTCGATGGCAGCGAATCACAGGGCGACAGGACTGGCGCTTCTCATATTCTTTGCAGTTTTCATGGGGGCGGTCTACAGCATAAGGATGGTCTCGGGGACCAACCTCCCTGTTGCTGCGGTGCAGTCTGGAAGCATGGAACCCAACATCCCGACAGGTTCCCTCATATTTGTCCAAGCAGTGGATCCGGAGAAGATAGTCGCCGGGGGATCTCCAGTTGGAGACGTTGTGATCTACGTCCAGAACGGCACAGTGGTCAGGGACTATTTCTTGTTCGCAAGCTACGACCCGCTTCCGATTTCCCACAGAGTTATAAACAAGACCCTGATAAATGGCACCTATTACTTCCTCACGAAAGGAGACGCCAACATCTACCCAGATCAGAACCCATGGGATCCAGAGTCATGGGTGCCCGAAGACAGGATTCTTGGAAAGGTAACATTCTCGATACCCTACCTCGGGTATCCTTTCCTTTGGTTCAAAAACCTCTGGCTCATGTCGATAGCGCTCATAATAATAATAGTCCTGATCCTGCTTCCACCTGGTGAAAAGAATTCTAATGCAGAGATAGAGCCTTCTGTTCAGAAATAAAAAAGCTTTATAAAGCCGACTAAAAACTTTAAACGTAGTTCGTTTTATTTGGTGGTCAAGGTAATGATTAAGCCCTCAGTGAGGATAGAGAATGTTGTAGCGTCAGTCACGATGAACCAGAGCATAGATCTCGATGCAATCTCAGGGAATGTCCCTGGAGTGGAGTACAACCCCGAGCAGTTCCCCGGCCTCGTGTACAGGATCTCCAAGCCGAGGACAGCCACGCTGATCTTCTCTTCTGGAAAGATGGTGTGCACTGGGGCGAAGTCCGCAAAGGAAGTCCACAACGCGGTAAAGAAGATCATAAAGAACCTAAAGGACAGGAACATTGTGATCATAGGGACCCCCGAAATCGTAATACAGAACATAGTAGCATCCGCCAACCTCAACGCAGAGGTTAACCTCGAGAAGGCGGCATTCCTCCTCGAGAACGTCATGTATGAGCCAGAGCAGTTCCCCGGCCTTATTTACAGGATGGACAACCCAAAGGTCGTACTGCTCATATTCTCTTCTGGAAAGATGGTGTGCACTGGGGCGAAGCAAGAGGAAGAGGTCGAGGTAGCCGTGGAGAAGATCTACCAGAAGCTGAAGGAGATAGGTGTGCTCTACGAGTAGGTCTTAGGATTGCCACTACTAGATGAGAAGAAGGCGGCAAAAAGGCAAATATAAAAGAAAAAAGCGGTTATTTGGTGCCGCAGCCCATCTTCTCAAAAGATTTATCCTTCAGCATTTGGAGGGCGTCCTTGCATGCAGTTATCGCAGGGGCGCCGCCCGCTACTGCGATTGCGCGCACCGCCTCGAGAACCTCGGCCTCGGTGGCTCCCTTGTTAAGGGCGCCTTTCATGGCTGATACCACGCATTCCTTGCAGTGCCTCTGCGCGCCCATCGCCATGATCAGCAACATCTTGAACTTTGAGGGGAGGGCACCGTCCTCCTGAACTGCACTGTCGCAGAAATTGTAGAACTCCGCCATCTTTGGGTCTAGTTCAGCTGCAATGTGCATGATCGCGGGGGTGAAGCCCATCTTCTTGTCAAATTTCGCCTTAAGACTGTCTGTCAAAAGATCACCTAATTCTATTAACCAAGGGCGACTTAAATCTTTAGTTAGTCAATCAACCAGATCCAAGGGCGGGTCAATCTCGAAGTTGGGAACCCGATTTAAATAAGTGGGTACAATATCTTATTCTGGTGTCGCAAATGGAAGGGGTGTTCGTCAGCAACTTCATCGATCCGGTCAAAGCCAGAGCTAAATTCCCTGAGAGGGTTTACGTCCTAGACACAACATTAAGAGACGGAGAGCAGACGCCGGGGGTCTGCTTCACGCTCGAGGAGAAGATAGAGATCGCCAAGAGGCTTGACGAGCTTGGCGTGGATGTGATAGAGGCAGGGTTCCCCGTCAACTCGGAGGAGGAGTGCAACACTGTGAAGACGATAAAGAGGGAGGGGCTCAAGGCAAAAGTCTGCGGCCTAGCCAGGTGCGTTATCAATGACATTGACGCGTGCATAAAGAGCGAGGTCGACAGAGTACACATATTCATAGCCACCTCCGACATTCACCTTAAGTATAAGCTCAGGATGGACGAGGAGAGGGCGCTTACGCAGGCACTTGCTGCGACCGAATACGTGAAGGACCATGGGCTCGAGTGTGAGTTCTCCTGCGAAGACGCCACAAGGACTCCCATAGAGCGGCTTGTCAGGTTCTATGGATCGGTCGAGGAGCGGGGCGCTGATGTGCACAACGTCCCAGACACGGTCGGGGTCATGGAGCCGGAGGCTATGTTTGACCTGATCAGCAGGCTCAAGGCTTTGCTCAGGAAGCCAATATCCATGCACTGCCACAACGACTTCGGGCTCGCGACCGCGAACACCTTGGCAGGGGTCAAGGCAGGGGCATCCCAGATCCATGTGACGGTCAACGGCCTTGGCGAAAGGGCCGGGAACGCCAGCCTCGAACAGACCGTGACTGCCTTGACAGCGATGTATGGCGTGAGGACGGGGATCAAGCTAAGCCTGTTGAAAGAAGTCTCGAAGGTTGTGGAAAGGAGCAGCATGATACCGCTGCCTCCAAACTTCCCGATCGTGGGGAATAATGCCTTCGCCCACGAGGCAGGCATACATGTCCACGGGGTCCTCGCCAAGGCAGAGAGCTACGAACCCCTTACGCCCGAGATGGTCGGGCAGAAGAGGAGGATCGTGATGGGCAAGCACACCGGAAAGCACGGTGTCGCTAATTTCGTCAAGGAAAAGTACAACCTCACTGAAGAACAGATAGCTGCGGTTGTGGAAAGGGTCAGGACGCTTGCAATAAGGAAGAAGAAAATCACGGAGGATGACGTGAATGCCGTTGTGGACGGCATACTAGGTAGCGTGCCGGACCAAGAAAAGCTGCTGAGGCTGGATGAGATACTCGTGGTCACAGGAAACAAGATAACGCCCACAGCATCTGTGCAGCTCATCCACAACAGCCAGAGGAGGGTTGCGGCAGGAATAGGCACTGGTCCAGTTGATGCGCTCTCTAAAGCCATCCAGTCGGCATTAGGCGAGGAGATCAGGCTCCTCAACTACAAATTGGAGGCGATCTCGGGAGGGACGGACTCTCTCTGCACCGTCGAAGTAATGACCGAAGACAGAGAAGGGAGGACAGCCATGGGGCTCGCTGTGGGGGGGGACATAGTCATGGCATCAGCAAATGCTCTGATGGAGAGCCTAAACAGAATATACTCCAAGAGAGAGAAAGACTGCCAACAAAACAAGCAGATAAAATGAAGGGAGTATGCTGGAAAAAAGAAGGTGTTGGTTATTATGAGTGCGAGGGTCGGGCATCTGCCCGCCGACCCCCCCTTTCAGACGAACATCTTCCCCAGCACCTTTCTAGAGTCATTGTACCTGAGCATGTCCTCCCTCGATACGCTGGGATGCACCGCCTTCAGGGCTTCCTCAAAATGCCTCATCTGGATCTTCTTGGGCTTCATGTCCTCCCTTAAGGCACTGAGAGCGGCCTCGCGACACAAGGCTGCCAGGTCAGCGCCGGAGTACCCCTCGGTCTTATCCGCAAGAGCCTTGAGGTCCACTCCTCCGTCCAGCGGCATCTTCCTGGTGTGAACTTTCAGGATCGCCTCCCTAGCAGCTCTGTCGGGCAACGGGATGTAGACAGACCGGTCGAACCTACCAGGCCTAAGCAGTGCTGGATCGATGAGCTCAGGTCGGTTAGTCGCGCCGATGACCACGACATTCTTGAGTGAGACCAGACCGTCCATCTCCGAGAGGATCTGGTTGACCATCCTCTCAGTCACTCCCGAGTCGTGCTGCTCCCCTCGCCTGGGGGCGATCGAGTCCAGCTCGTCGAAGAAGACTATGCAAGGAGCCGCCTGCCTCGCCTTCTTGAAGATCTCCCTAATCGCCTTCTCCGATTCGCCAACCCACTTGCTGAGGACTTCCGGCCCCTTCACGCTGATGAAGTTTGCCTGGCTCTCTGTAGCTACTGCCTTAGCCAGGAGCGTCTTCCCAGTCCCTGGAGGACCGTACATCAGGATCCCCTTGGGAGGCTCTATGCCCATCTGTTCGAAGAGCTCAGGGTGCTTGAGAGGCCACTCGACCATCTCCCGTAGCTGCCTCTTTACTTCCTCCAGCCCGCCCACATCGTCCCAGTGAACCTCGGGCACTTCAACGTAGACCTCCCGGAGGGCAGAAGGTGTGATCTCCCTCATGGCTTCTAGGAAGTCGGCCTTCGAGACCTTCAGGGCGCTCAGTATCGAGGCGGGGATGGTTTGCTTCTGCAAATCCAGCTTCGGAAGGAAGCGCCTAAGTGCCCTCATGGCGGCCTCGCGACACAACGCTGCCAGGTCCGCGCCGGAGTGACCGTGCGTCATGCCGGCGATCTCCTCTATATTGACGTCCTCGCTGAGAGGCATGCCACGGACATGGACCTGCAGGATCTCCTGTCGAGCCTTCTTATCGGGCATGGAGATAGCTAGCTCGCGGTCGAACCTCCCCGGGCGCCTCAGCGCTGGGTCTATGGCGTCTGGTCTGTTGGTGGCAGCGATGACGATGACTTGACCCCTGCTCTTCAGACCGTCCATCAGAGACAAGAGCTGGGCCACTACACGCCTCTCGACCTCCCCGGTCACCTCCTCCCTTTTCGGGGCTATGGAATCTATCTCGTCAATGAATATGATGCTAGGCGCGTTCTTCTCGGCTTCCTCGAAGATCTCCCTGAGCTTCTGCTCCGACTCCCCATAGAACTTGCTCATTATCTCCGGTCCGTTGATTGAGATGAAGTTTGCTCCGGATTCGTTCGCCACCGCCTTAGCCAGGAGCGTCTTACCGCACCCCGGAGGACCGTACATCAGGATCCCCTTTGGAGGCTCTATGCCCAAGTGCTTGAAGAGCTCGGGGTGTCGCATCGGGAGCTCTATCATCTCCCTTATCTTTTCCTTAGCATCCTCAAGCCCACCTATGTCCTCATAGGATACCTTCGGCCTCGAAGTGTCTACCTCCTTCACGGGCTCTTCCTTGACCACTACTTCGGTTTCCTCTGTGACGAAACCCGATGGTTCAGGCTGGATCGATGCAACCACAAGCCTAAGCGCCTCACCCAGTATCGGGACCAGGACAGTATCGCCCTTACTGAGTGGCTTATCCTGTAGGATCTGTCTAACGTAGACCCCAAAGTCTGAGCTGAATCGGATAGGCTCGGTGGGTGCGAGCACGAGCTTTGAGACGGGCTTGATATCGACCTTTGAGACCCTGACAGAGTCCCCGATCGATGTGCCAGTATTGTGGCGTATTATGCCGTCTATCCTGATTATTTCGTGATCCTCGTCCTCGGAGTAAGCCGGCCAAGCTATGGCTACCGTCTTCCGCTTGCCCTCCAGCTCTATGAAGTCGCCCGGCCTCAGGGAGAGGGTGCCCATCGTCCTTCTGTTGAGCCTAGCCAAGGCTCGACCCACATCCCTTGTCCTTGCCTCAGCGACCTCAAGTTCAATTGTCTGTTTTCCGGTCATCTTGATACACCTTGAGTACCAATATATAGCAGAAAGATATATATTTTACTGCGATATATTTTGTATCGAGGTGGTCGGGATGTCTTACGGGATGGACATATTCGATGAATTTAGGAGGATGGCAAGGGAGATGGAAAGACTGATGGGCAGCATGACCGAGGAGATGCAAAGGAGGCTGCCGGTCGCCAAGGAAAGCGGGTTCAGGGAACCCCTCGTAGACATAAATGAGACCAGCGACGAAGTTATCGTGACCGCGGAGCTCCCTGGTGTTTCCAAGGAGAACATTGAGCTGAACTTGAGCGAGAACACGCTGGAGATAAAGACCTCCCAGAAGGAGGACATCGCTTTTGAGAAGGAGGGCTACAGGAGAAGGGAAAGGAGATCGATGAATTTCTACAGGTTGATTGAGCTCCCTTGCGGGGTCGACGGTTCCAAAGTCAAGGCATCCTTCAACAACGGCGTGCTTGAGGTAAGGATGCCAAAGTTAGAGAAGTCTAGGAAGTACTCGATCAAAATCGAGTAATCCGGATTTTTTCTTTTTTTCTTTTTGATTTGTTGTTTTCAATCCCAAGGAAGGAGCACTAGAGGATTAAACCCTATTCCAAGCATACAAGTATTTTTATTACTCCAGGATGATATTAGGCGAGGGGGCCTTTGATGGAAAAGATAAAAGTGGTCTCGAAAGAGAGGACGGAGAGGCTGGCTTGGTTGGCAAGGATAGAGCTGAGCACGGAGGAAGTCGAGAAGTTCACCGGACAGCTTAACAGGATACTCGAGTTTGCGGGCGCCCTAGACACCCCGGAACTCGAGGGTGTGGATCCGACTTTCCATGTACTCGAGATCGAAAACATGTTCAGGGAAGACGTAGAGGAACATGGGCTCAATAGGGAGGAAGCTCTAGCGACGGCAGCCAAGGTGAAGGACGGTTTCATAGTGGCTCCCAAGATAGTCTAGGCGGTCGGTATTCCTATGCCCGATATTCTTGAGATGACACTCTTCGAACTAGTCGAGGCTGTTAAATGCGGGGAGATCGAAAGAGATGAGCCCTTCGAGGCATATATCGAGAGGATAAAGAAGGTAAATTCAGATTATAACGCTTACATAACGATCAATGAGCGCGGGAGGAGCAGCGGGGCAGGGATACTCGAGGGCGCCCCCATAGCGATTAAGGACTGTATCTGCACGAAGGGGATAAGGACGACCTGTGCCTCAAAGATACTTAGCGGGTATGTCCCGCCATATGACGCCACGGTGGTCACAAGGATCAAGGCAGAGGGAGGGGCCATCACCGGAAAGACGAACATGGACGAGTTTGCAATGGGCTCGTCCACTGAGAATTCGGGCTTCTTTCCGAGCCTCAACCCGTGGGACCGGAACAGGGTGCCAGGCGGTTCTTCCGGGGGTTCAGCGGTTGCTGTATCCGCTAGGATGGCCGTGGCTGCGCTAGGTTCAGACACAGGAGGATCTGTCAGATGCCCTGCCAGCTTTTGCGGCCTAGTAGGGATTAAGCCGACATACGGACTCGTCAGCAGGTATGGTCTTGTCGCCTACGCTAATAGCCTTGAGCAAATAGGTCCCCTAACAAGGAATGTGAGGGACTGTGCCTTGATGCTGAACACGATAGGCGGTTACGACCCGAGAGACAGCACTTCAATCCCCAGAAGGGCTGAGGACTACCTCAAGTACCTTGAGATGGAGGTAAAAGGGATAAGGATCGGGGTGCCGCAAGATTTCTTCGGCGATGGGACCGACCCCAAGGTCGAAAAGGCAGTATGGGATGGGATACACGCCCTCGAGGGGCTCGGGGCCACCTACGAGGAGACAAGCCTACCTTCCCTCAAGTATGCCCTTCCTGCGTACTACATCATCGCGATGTCCGAGGCAAGCTCCAACCTAGCGAGGTTCGACGGGATAAGGTACGGGACGCGCGAGGACGATGAAGGGATGAACTGGGAAGAGTCGTTTTCCAGGACTAGGGGTAGGAACTTCGGCAGTGAGGTCAAGAGGAGGATAATACTGGGCACATTCGCTCTCTCATCGGGGTACTATGAGGAGTACTACCTCAAGGCGCTGAAGGCCAGGACGCTGATAAGGATGGACTTCCAGCGCCTATTCAAGGACTTCGACATACTGGTGGGACCGACAATGCCTACACCAGCATTCAGAATCGGGGAGAAGACGGAGGATCCGCTGACCATGTACATGAGCGATATAGACACGGTCTCTATCAACCTCGCCGGCATCCCGGCTATCTCCGTGCCGTGCGGGTTCGCCGACGGGCTGCCGGTCGGAATGCAGATCATGGCCCCGCCTCTGGGGGAGGGGAGGCTGATCAGGGCTGCCAAGGGGGTTGAAGAGGAGCTGAGGCTCGACCTCAGACCCCCCATTTGAGGTGATACAAAAGTGACGGAAGGCGGAGTTGTCATAGGGATCGAAGTGCACTGCCAGCTGAACAAGCTTAAGACGAAGCTCTTCTGCGGCTGCAGCACCGATTATAGGGGAAAGGAGCCGAACACGAACGTTTGCGAGGTCTGCCTCGGGCACCCGGGGGCGCTGCCTAGACCCAATGCTAAGGCAGTAGAAATGGCAGTCATGGCTGGGCTGGCGCTAAAGAGTCAAGTGAGCGAGAAGACGTCATTCTACAGGAAGAACTACTACTACGTAGACATGGGAAAGAACTTCCAAATATCGATGTATGAGACGAAGGGCTCGAAGACCATATGCGAGGGGGGCTACATAGACATTAACGCGGAGGGGGGGAGGAAGAGGGT
>JASFYL010000080.1 GCA_030055575.1 Thermoproteota archaeon
TTACCATATTCAATATCCACCCCTATCACATTCAAACTCCTCTTTAATGACAAGTTCAACTTCGGAGCGCTTTCTTACCAGAAGGAGGTTGCAGATCGACTGGTTGCCCTTCCGGCCACACCGCAGTACTCCAGGATCAGCGTGGCTGTATCGCTCTTGGCAGACGTGAGGCGTGTAGCAGACTTTCCACCGGACTCATTTTACCCTCCGCCCATGGTCAGCAGTACGGTAGTGGTCATCAAGAGGAGACAAACTTCAAAGCGGATTGATTGGACTAATTTTGACTCTGCGCTCAAGTTCCTCTTCTCACAGCGGAAGAGGACTTTAAGGAAGGCGCTCGAGACATACTCCAAGGTCTCTGGTGAGAAGATGAGTGTCGTTGAAGAACGGATAGCCAAGGAGCTGTTGACGAAGAGGGTGTTTGAGTTAACGCCGAGTGAGTTTGTGGAGATTAGCACCGCCCTTGAGTGGGGCTTGGTTGGGGGGAGGAGATGAGGGTAAGGGGACTGGAGATAGAAGTGTTCCCAGGAGTCTATCCTCCTTCGGAGGACACATTCCTACTTATGGATGCCGTCTCCGGAGAAGCTGGCGAATATGCGCTTGAACTGTGCTCTGGAACCGGATCGGTGGGGCTCAGCCTATCCGATAGGGTCGATCTAATGGTATGTGTGGAGTTGAGTGTGGAGGCTGCTAAGAACACGGCGCATAACTTTAGAAAGAATGGGAGGAGAGCGGAAGTCATCTTGGGAGACCTCTTCACTCCCCTCAAAGGAAAGTTCGATTTAGTGATAATGAACCCCCCTTACCTCCCAGAGTCAGGGTCTGACCCTTGGGACCTCTCTTGGAGCGGTGGGGAGAAGGGGAGGGCAATCATAGACAGGTTCCTAGCAGAGGTGGCTGGGTACCTAAGGGAGGGGGGGAGGGCTTACTTAATTCAGTCCAGTCTCAACGGAATCGAGGAAACACTTAACTTTGCAGAGAGTGCCGGGCTTCAAGCAGAGGTGGTCAGGCACGCCGCATTTCAATTCGAGACGTTAGTCGCGATCAGACTCACTTCTAAGAGGATCGATACAATTATGGGCATGGAAAAGCTAAAATACTAAGGACTTCACTTCCATCTGGAAGCATGGAGGAATGGTTATGCCAGAGAGACCTGCCCATTGCTATCGGTATTTTGACACGCCAGCCTACACCAGAAAGGAGTACATAAGAGGCGTGCCAGGGTCGAAGATCACGAAATTCGATTACGGGGATCCAAACGGTGACTTCCCAGCAAAGGTCAGACTGATCCCTCTGGAGGGGGGACAGATCAGACACAATGCGCTGGAAGCCGCGAGGGTAATCGCTACCAAGCATCTTCAAGCATTGTTGGGTGATAAGGGATTCCACCTCAAGGTAAGGGCCTACCCCCACCAAGTCTTAAGGGAGAACAAGATGATGGCATTCGCAGGGGCAGATAGGCTCCAGGACGGCATGAGGAGATCCTTCGGTAAGCCTGCGGGCACGGCGGCTAGGTTCAGGGCACTCCAGCCGATAATAGACGTAAGAGTTCCCTCAGACAAGAAGGCGGTCGCCAAAGAAGCGTTGAAGCTAGCATGCGCAAAGATGCCGATGCCTTGTAGGGTGATCGAAGTCGAGTAAAATCACACTGCAGCAAATTATTTTTTAAGCGCTCTCCAAAAATCCTGAGGCATAAAGTTGTACGAGCTAGAGTTAGAAAAGGTAGCTTCGGAGGTGACCCGCAGGGGAGCAAGGAAGGTGCTTGTTCAGGCTCCCGACGGGTTGAAGCAGTTCCTCAGGGATTTTATCGTGGAGCTGTCAAAGCTGTGTAAGGTATATGTCTCTGGGAGCCCATGCTACGGCGGCTGCGATTTAGAGTATGAGAGGGCGCAGATTCTCGGCGTGGATCTTGTGATACACATAGGCCACGAGAAGTTCCTTGAGACGAAAGAACCCCTGCCCACGCTATACATACCAGCCCTACACTCGGTGGAGGCTGGGACCCTAGTAGCCGAGTCAGCGAGGTTCCTCAAAGAGAGGGGGTATAGGAGGGTCGGACTACTCGCAAGCGTGCAGCATAGGAACCTTATCCCCGAGTTCGCCGCTGTGCTCGAGGGGGCAGGGATTTCCCCGGCAATAGACAGCAAGACAGGAGGCGTAGTATTGGGCTGCAGGACGGAGGGGGCCAAGAGATTGGAGGAGGAAGTCGACGCGTTCCTTCTCATTGGGGGAGGGGACTTCCATGCCCTTGGCGTAGCCTTGGATGTGGAAAAGGAAGTCTTCATAGCCGACCCATACAGGGGAGCGGTTAGGAGCTCCTCCCATCTCAAGAGAAGGGCGCTTGCGAAAAGATGGTGGGCGATAAGTCAGACCGCCAGCGCCAGGAATGTGGGGCTGGTCGTGGTCATGAAGACTGGGCAGCACAATCCGCTCCTGGCAGAGAGCATCGCGGCAGAGTTGGAGATTTTGGGAAAAGAGGTCTTCATGATCGCCGCAGAGGAAGTAAACTGGGAAAGGCTTTCGACATTCACGTTCATTGAATCATTTGTGGTCACAGGATGCCCAAGGATCGCGCTAGATAACCGAGAATGGATTAAGCCCGTCCTAAACGAATATGAGGTCCGCGAGCTGATCCGCATGCTGAAAGGAAGCAAATAGCCCAGGTTGAATCGCCATGCAGGCACTGGGAGGAAGTGATGAAGACGAAAGTCGGCGGGTCAGATCTAAGAAGGAGCTTGAGATCATTCTTGAAAAGGTCGGGCACTTTGGGAGGCCAAAGATCAGGTATGAGCAGTATAGGCTCCCTGCGAATGTTGCAGCAGAAGTCCTTTGGTATATTGCTACGAGACACGGGGACATACAGGGGAAGGTGATAGCCGACTTCGGATGTGGCACTGGTATGCTGAGCCTCGGTGCCGCGCTGATGGGTGCCGCGTACGTCATCGGCATCGATATCGACTTGCCACCCTTACTTGAGGCAAGGACTTCGGCGAGGGAGGTCTCTGTCTCGAACAGGGTCGACTTTGTGAATGCAGAAGTGGGCCGCCTCCATATGGAGGTAGATGTTGTCATCCAGAACCCCCCCTTTGGGGTGAGGGTAAGGGAAGCAGATAGGGCATTCCTGAAGAATGGGATAAAGTCGGCCCCGAAGGTCTACTCCATACACAAGGGTGGCAAGAAGGCAAGGGAATTCGTCTCTTCCTTCGTTAAGGGGTGTGGGGGGCATGTCGATGAAGTGCTTCCGTTAAAGATAAAACTGACGCCGACTTATCACTTCCATAAAAAGAAAGCTCATACATTTGAGGCTGACCTATTCAGAATTGTGAGGGATCAAGATGGCAAATATCCAGAAGAAGGTCGTCTCCCCCGGTGACAGACTGGGCGTGATCGAAGAGTACATGCCTGGAAGCGGTACCTATGAGGAGGACGGGAAGATTGTATCTAGTATGGCCGGTCTCTTAGAGTTGGACACAAAGAGCAGGACAGTTGGAGTGAGAGGCGGAAGGAAAGCTCCCATTCCTGAGATCGGAGACATCGTCGAAGGAGTAGTTGTTAGTATGAAGGAAGATGTAGCTCTCGTAAAGATTGTTGGGATCAGAGGCAAGAAGTCCCTTACTGGGGACTTCTCCGCACAACTCCACGTATCGCAGGTCTCTAAGGAATACACCAAGAGCATATTTGATGCGGTTAACCTCAACGATAGGATCCTAGCTAAGGTCACGACTAGCTGGTCCCCCTACCAGCTATCTACGGAAGACGAAAATTTGGGGGTCATATATTCAACATGTAGCAAGTGCGGGTCAGAACTCGTTCTCAAGAAGGGTAGACTTTGCTGCGACAATGACAAAACCACGGAGAAGAAGAAGATCTCGAAGGACTACTTAGTGAGGGAGGGGTGAACGGAATGGACCTCAGATTTGTAAGGGAGGGGAATAACCGGCTCGAGGTTGAAATACTAGGTGAGGATCATACAATTGGAAACTACCTCCGGGCTTCGCTGCTCACGGTCGAGGGGGTGAGGCAGGCAGGCTACGAAGTGATACACCCGCTCACAGGCGGGATCAGAGTTGTAGTGGTAACTGAGAATGGGAAGGATCCGAAAGCCGCGATGGTTGAAGCCTTGGAAAAGATGACCAAGGAGGTTGAGGAGTTCAGAGAGAAATTTAAGAAAGCTAGCCCATGATTATTACAGGCGTTGAGTTACACCCATACAAAGGAAGCTACGTTCTCCTCACCCCCAAAGATCCGAGGACAAAGGTAAGGCTGTGGGGCAAGACTGTCCCCTTGAAGTGAAGTGCAGTAGCTTAGGACGACTGCAGCGCGTATGGGGAATGGTGAATACTTTGGGCGATCCCCTTGATGACGGCTTCAGGAAAACGGTTAGGCGCATTTCGAAGGACAAGGGGCTTTCCAGTCTTGGCGACGCCTTCGTTAATTTGGTATATTCGTCAGCAAAGAGCAGGTCGTTGGGCAGACCTTTTGGATGCAAGGTTTCGGACAGGGTGCTCTCGCGGTCGCTTACGCTTTCTGGGATTGAAATACCGCGCAGGCTGAACCATGGTGAGAGGGGGGACATTGTTGAAGGGACCTTGGCTTATGCCTGGTCAAATAACCTCATCACGCTCGAAGAGGCAGTTGGAACCGTTGAGAAGAGGCTCAGAAGGGCGGAGCTCGCTATCCGGAGCGCAGAGTATGACGCTTCTGCCGAGGCGTTTTCGGAGCTATTTTTGATCGCGATGAGGAGGATATGTGGGCGCAATTCTGGGGGTTCCGGGAGGCAGAGCATTGGATAAGAGGGAGGTCCGGTCCGGCATCGTTGATTCCATTCCTGGTTCAAAAGTCGCTCTTCTCATTATCTTCAGGGGCGGTTGGATAGACGCCATAACATCTTGTCCTGCAGACGAGGCAGAGTCCCTCTTGGCTTGCCTAATAGGATCGAAGCATATGGAGGAGATCCGAAAGGTATCGATCGGAGATCGCATCTCGTCGTTATTGGGAAGTAAGAAGGCAGTGCTAGAGCATCGCTTAAGGAAGTTAGGAAAAGAGATTGGCCCGATTTCGAAAAGGGATCTTGAGCAGGCGCAGATCATATTTAAGGGGCTAGGGGAGTACTTCGATAGAAAAACAGGCGATCTCACAATATAGAGGGAAGGGATACCCAAA
>JASFYL010000081.1 GCA_030055575.1 Thermoproteota archaeon
TGCGAAGGCTGCCTGACTACGCTTATAACGAATTTCGGACCGAACCTGCGGACTCTTTGGAGGGTCTTCGACATCGACTACTTCAAGCTCGTGCGAGAGCCCGTTGGGGGCGAGGAGTTCCCGAGGGTGGACATCGCATTCGTAGAAGGGGCCGTTGTCACGAGCCTAGACAAGAGGAAAATCGAGTGCATCAGGGAAAACTCGAGCTTTGTTGTCTCGCTCGGGACATGCGCCTCCAGCGGCAATATAGCATACAGCGCCTCGAGGGGTGTGGATCTGGATAGGGTAAGGCTGGAGGGGCTAGAAATATTCAAGGCAGAGCCCCTCTCTTCGTACACCAGCGTTGACTTTGAGCTCAGCGGATGCCCTGTAAGCGCCAAGGAGTTCACAGATGCCCTCCTTAGGCTCATAAACTGCATAGAGCCGAGGCAGCCGGACTACTCGGTCTGTTACGAGTGCAAGTCCAAGGGGAACAGGTGCCTACTGCACCTAGGCAGGGCTTGCCTGGGGCCTGTCGCGATGGGAGGCTGCGGGGCAGCATGTCCTTCGGTAGGGGCTCCGTGCTACAGCTGCCGTGGGCCAGCATCCGAGGCTGACTTGCATGCTTACTTGAAGACGATCGAGAGGCTCGGCTTAGACAGGAGCCGGGCACTCACCTCACTGAGGTCATTCACAGGAAAGAAATTCTCTGAGCTTTCGAAGGAGCTGCTTGAAGATGGACATGGATGACGAGATCATACTGGACACCAAAGAGTTGAGGCTGATAGAGGGCCACGGTAGCCTGATCGTGAGGGTTGCAGGGAAGAGGATCAGCGCGGAGTTCCGCAATTTGGAGGGACCGAGATTCCTGACAGCTTACCTCCGTGGGAAGCCCGCAGAGATGGCGCCGATGGTTGCTTCGAGGATCTGTGGGCTTTGCTACACTGCGCATTCGATAAACGCTGCTGAGGCTGTCGAGGACGCGCTTGGAATAGCCCCTCCTGAAGGGGTAGCGGAGCTGCGCCGCCTGCTCTACCTTGCGAACAACCTCAGAAGCCACATCCTGCATCTTCTCTTCCTAGTGATCCCACCCTACAAGGGCATCAGCAGCGCCCTCCGCCTCAGGGAGAAGGAGCTGGTCGACTCAGGGACAAGGCTTTTGTCAACCTCGACGAGGCTCATAGAGAACTGGGGGGGCAGGTCCGTACATGTCCCGAATGTAGTGGTCGGCGGATTCGGCGCGCTTGTGAGGGGCAAGGAGCTGCTCGAATCGATCTCTAGGCTCGAAGAGCTGAGGCGCGATATGCAGAGTTTCGTTGATCACGTGCTCGGTATTGAGCTCCCGGAGATGGAGCGGTTCAGACCGATGCTATCGATGAGGTCGGATGCCTACCCTACTTACTCGAGGGGGGCTCCGATAATGGTCAACGATGGTTCGATATTGACAGGCGAGGAGTACGTCTCTGAGATGAAGGAGGTCTCCAGGGAGTACTCTACTTCGAAGCACATTTATTTCAGGGACTCGGAAGCCACGGTAGGCGCCCTCTCGAGGATAATGCTGAACAAGAGGAAACTGAGTCAGGAGGCCCGGGAGTGCGCCGAGCGGATCGAGTGGAGGATGAACCCTTACCTCAACATAAAGGCTCAGGCAATTGAGATCATGCACTACTTCGAGGAGATCATCGAGGCTGGAAGCAGGCTCGGGGAGTCCACTGTCTTCCCTTGTGGTGCCCAGAACGTGGGGCAGAGGGATGGAGATAGCATCCGCCTTGAGGGGCTTAGCGGCAGCGGAAGGGGGATAGCCATCGCAGAGGCACCTAGGGGGACCCTCTGCCACATATGCGAGATAGAGAACGGAGTGATCAAGGACTACAGGGTCTACACCCCTACCGCTGTCAACTCGAGGAGCATAGAGCTCGACTCTGTAGAGCTGGTGAGGCATTACAGAGGGGTCGGCGCGGAGAAGCTCAATTACATGATGGAGGATTTGGCGAGGAGCTACGATCCATGCCTCTCTTGTGCGGTGAGTCTTGATGTTCTATCAAACCGATGATGTAAAAGGCGCTTCTACCGGGTTGAAAAGTCGAGACGAGACCGAAAGTGTCAGCCATAGTAATATTTAGATATCCCTGCGCAGACCTTCTACTATGGGATTAAAAATCATCACTGCTAGGGAACTGAAGGAGATGATTTCTTCTGGGAGGGAGCTGCTTGCGATCTTCAGCACCAAGTGGTGCGGGTACTGCAGGTCCCTATACAAGGAGGTCGAAAAGAAAGGGAGCGGGCTCCCCATAGTCGTAGTCGACATATCCGACGACGGAGATACCGCGTGGGAGGAGTACAGGATAGAAATGGTACCTACAGCGATCCTATTCAAAGAGGGGAGTGAAGCTGCAAGGAAAGAACCAGGACCAGACGGGATCTCCTTGTCTGATCTCGAGGAGTTCTACTCTAGGAACTAACGATTAATGATCCGGGTGACAGGTATCGATACTGCAGCGATCAAAGACAGGACGAGGAATATTGCCCCAGACCCGAACGTGAACCCCACGTATCCCATTACTATTGGTCCGAGGAACTGACCGAAACCTATTGATGCCTCGAATAGACCCGCCCCGAGTCCCCTCGATGGTTGATCGAGCATCCTCCCCAAGGCGTGGGCGTATAGCATCCCCAAGGAAACTCCAAATAGTGCCGCCATAATAAAGAAACCAACCATCCCTGGTAGCGCCCATCCAAGAAGCATTGAAGTCATCATCGCAATCACACCAGCCACTACAGAGTTCCTACGCAGGAACCTTTCGTAGACCAAGAAGGAGAGGGTCCTCATCCCGCTTGCACAGCCAACCATGTATCCCACGATCGGGGCAGGGATTCCAAGCCCGACCGCGTAGGGTGGGAAGAGGAAGTAAAATGAGAGCATTGCGAACCCCCACACCACCATCAAATACAGGGTGCTTAGGAACCCCTTGCCGTTCACAACGCCATCCTTATCGACCCTTCCTTCCAGCTCCACTGGCGGCATCTTCACGGTCAGCACGAGTAGGAGACCAGCGACGACTAGCAGGATGGTCGCTAAGAAAGCTGACTGCAGACCGTCCAAAGAGAGCACTGCCCCCATCAGGAAAGGCCCTGCCGTGTACCCAGAGCTCCAGGAAACGCTGTAGCACCCGACCCGCTCGCCCATCGAGCTCGCTCCCCCTCTGTCCCCTACGTATGCCTCTGCGGAGGGCCACACCATGGAGAACGCTAGCCCCTCGAGGCACCTCAACAACCCGAAGATCACGAATTCGGAGCAAGAGATGTAACTTAATGTCACTGCCACGTAGAGGACAAGACCAAGCACCATCAACGGCTTCCTGCCAATCCTGTCTGAAAATCGACCAAAAACTGCAGCTCCTGCTATGTAGGGGAGGGCCATGACGGCGCCCAAGACGCCAAGTGTCCATTCGTTAGCCTGTAGGACCTCACTCGCGTAGAGGGGTACTGCGGGGGACATTATCCCGAAGGCTGTCGAGAACACCCCAACTGAAAGGTAGAACCTGATTGGTACTCTTCCTCCTTCGCTCATCAGCATATGACCCTGTCCTAGGCTGCCAGTCGGTCGATTGGCGAATGATCGAACCGTCCATGCGATCAACTGACTGTTCGGCTGCTTATCAGTTGACCGATCTATTTACAGAGGTCAGCCCGAGAGCGACTAGACGGACGGAAGCAAATATTACTTCTGGTATGAGCGCCCTCCCTTCCTAATGGGCTAGGACAGAGGCTGGAGTGCCTGAAAACTATCGACTGTTATTTAATGAATGTAAATGAGATGAAGCAGATCACCAAAGCTATGGCAGAGTGGTATGTAGCGTAGACGCTCATGTCTACAATCTTGGCTATCAGCATGCCAATGACGAAGGCAGTCAAGACGACGACCATCATGCCTGTGTCTGAGATCATTGCCAGTGAGGAGGCACTCGGCATTATTGAGATAGGAGTTGAGCCGAATGACATGTTACCCAAGGAAGGCAAAAGCATATTTGCCATGAACACCATCACGGAGGAGAGGAACGCTGGAGTGGCATACCCCAAAAAAGAGTACGTGCGGGTCGTGCTCTTGGCTTTCGACTTTTCCAATACCACGCTGTTTACGAACCCTGTCAAGTTCTCAAGGACCTCAGGGGTCCCTCCGCCCGTGTCCACGATCTCGCTGAGAATGAAGAACGTGTACCTGCAGAGCCAGGATCTTACAGCCATCCTCTCGGCGATGCTCCTGAGCGGCATGTTCATCTCGAGGTGCTCTGCCACCCTCTTGAGGAGCCTGTCAAACACCTTGTTGTACTGGCGCTGCTTCGAGAGGTTGACCAGTGCTTGGCTGATCTCGTAGCCGATCTTCATCATCTCGGTAATGTCCCTCAGAAAGCTAGGCAATGCCTTCTCCACCTTCGAGACCTCGCTCTGCTCCCTTAGGTACTCAGCGCCCACCAGCACCGAGAAGACAAGGAGAGTCGAGGCGAGCCAGTATGAAACGGGCTGCACAAAGAAGAAGGTGAAAGCCCCGAATGCAGCGGCTGCTCCAGCTGCAAGGGCGACCATCCTGTTTACGTCGTAAGAGTCATAGAATTTGGGTTGTGAGAAATGGATACCCGCGATCATGAATGTGCCGATGAGGGGCAGAACCAGATACCCGTAGAGCTGCATCATCAAAACGCTGTATCCGCTCGCGAATGCTACGGACATCGCTATGAGGAGCGATGGGAACATGAGGAAGACCGAGAGGGAGATCTCCCCGAGCGTGCTGGCCGACTCTGCATACCTCCTCCATTTGTCGACCACGAACATCAGGCCGTCCTTGACCTTTGAGTTCAAGTAGACTACAAGATCGCCGCCGCTCCTCAGAACCGATGTGTAGCCAAGAAATACTGTCTTGATGTTCTCGTCCGGGTGCGCTTTAGCCACACTCTCGATCGCGTTGAGAGGGTTGTGGGAGAAGAAGAGATAATCCCTCTTGACTATCAGTGCTTCCCTCT
>JASFYL010000082.1 GCA_030055575.1 Thermoproteota archaeon
TTCGTCGATGAATATTATCGCCGGCGCATGCTGCTTCGCCTCGTCAAAGAACTCCCTGAGCTTCTGCTCCGACTCCCCATAGAACTTGCTCATTATCTCCGGTCCGTTGATTGCTATGAAGTAAGACTCTGTCTCGTTCGCCACCGCCTTAGCCAGGAGCGTCTTCCCGCAACCCGGGGGACCGTAGAGCAGCACCCCCTTCGGTGGGTCTATCCCTAGCCTCTTGAAGAGCTCGGGGTGCTTGAGCGGGAGCTCTACCATCTCCCTCACCTTCTCTATCGCCTCCCTGAGTCCGCCAACATCCTCGTAGGTCACACGGGGGACCTTAGCTGCCTCTGCCGGCTTCTCGAGTATCGTCAGCGTGGTCTCCTCGGTCACCATCACTATCCCTGAGGGTTTTGTCGAGACGACAGCAAAGGGTATCGCCTGCCCAAGCACAGGTATGAGCACATTGTCGCCTTCTACCACTGGGGTGTCTGCCAGCCTCCTCTTCACGAAGCTCACGAATCCAGAATCAACAGTGATCGTAAAAGATAAGGGGGCCAGCTTGACGAGATTGGCGTTCTTCGAATCTGCCTTCCGTATCGTTATCTTCTCCCCTATGCCGACCCCCGCGTTCTTCCTTATCAGCCCATCCATCCTGATGATGTCCATACCCTGGTCCTCGGTGTAAGCCGGCCATACGATGGCTGCCGTCTTTCTCTTCCCTTCGATCTCTATCACATCGCCAACGCTTACACCAATCTTCTTCATTGCATCCGCGTCTATCCTGACCTTCCCTCTCCCCACATCCCTCTGCTTCGATTCGGCGACCCTGAGCACGACTTCTTTCGAACCTTCCATACAATGCACCACTTCTTCCCTAGAACTGAGATGATCAGCTTTACTTACTAGCTGCGCCTTCCTGCCAATGTAGGCTTGATCCGAATAGGATTAAATCTTTTTTGCAAAAAAATTTAGCCAGGAAGGGTCTGAACGATCTCTACATCCACTTGACTTACCCCTTTCACGCTTGCGAGCGCGTCCTCTACGGGCTGGGTGCCGCCTGGGTAGTCTCCGGGCATTATCACGAAGACCTTCAGCGCCTTGAGGCCGAAGGCGATCTCCTCCTCTTGGAACTTGTGAACGTAAAGATTTTTCTCGCCCTTCGGGAGCGCGGCCTTGAGACCCTCCTTAAGTTTTTCTAGGTCGACAGAGTCGTCCTCGGGAAGTATTTTGATAACAGCGAGGAGTTTTGACACTTTCATCCATTCCCCCTATGGTCCTTGGAACCCGCACTTTGGGCACTTGTAGCTGTTCACCAGATCCCTGCACCTCCTGCACCTCCAGAAAACTACCTCCCCACAGCTCGGACAGGGAAGCTTGACCCCCTTCTGGTCTGGGAGGATGGGTTCCTTGCAGGATACGCAGGTCGGCAGCTCGAGTTCGCTCATTGATCTTCACCGGAGTATGGAGTTAAAGAAGTACCCTGATATATAAAGTATTTCCATACCTTGAGCAGAAGCGCCATCTGGAGTTCCCCAGGTACTGTCACAACTCAGGAGCTCACAAGAAAGACCTTAGGATCGCGGGGAGGAGTCGGAATAAGGCGCGAGTTCTTAGCGCCCTCGTCAGCGCCTTCCCCTGCAGGTCCATGTCGTACTGTGTGATCTCTGCGAGCACCCCTCCCTCTTCAAGCGCCGAGAACAGGGCTTCCATCTCCTCCGCTCTCATCCTCCTGTAAACCCGCATCGCCGCCTTCATCAGGTAAAACTCCCTCCCGTAAGCCTTCTTCCATTCCGTCGAGAACGAGTCCAGCGCTGCCCCCTCTTGAATGAACCTGACCGCAGCCCTAGCAGCGAGCCTGGCGGTGAGGCACCCGAGGACTACCCCCCCTCCCGTAGTCGGCTTCACAAAACCCCCGGCATCGCCGATTGCGATGGCTCTCCCCGCCTCTGCCCTCCTGAGCGGGCCTCCTGTCACTACCTTCCCGAAGATTGGTCTCCCCCTCTTGGCGCCTGGAAACCTGCCCGCAAGCCTCCCCTTTTCGAGCATCCACTCCAGGATCCTTAGCGGGACCCCACTCCGCGTCGCCAGACCGACCCTGACCGATCCCTTCCTGGGTACGACCCATGCAAAGAAGTCGGGCGCAAAATCCCCTAGGTGGATCTCAACAAGGTCCTCCTCATAGTCTTGGGTCTCGAGGTCCAGCTGCGCTGCAGGTATAGACTCAGGGACTTGGAGACCCAGCCTCTTAGAGACTGCTCCTTTGGTACCCTCTGCATTCAGGAGGACTTTGCAGTGCTCAATCCCTGAGTACTTTGTAGAAAACTTGACCGACGCCCCCGCCTTCTCGGCAGCCCTTAGGAGCTCCTTCTCCAGCGCTGGTCTGTCAACAACGGCTGCCTTTGCCTGGTTCCCCCTTGCGGTGTATGCCCTTCCGCTTGGTGTGAAGACCTTGAACCCTCTGATCTCCCTTATCACTGGAGCGGAAGTTCCGATCACCAGATGGAGCCCTTTTAGGCTCACCAGCCCTGCACAGTGCTCTGGGATCCCTGCCTCGCCGTCCTCCTCGATCACCTCGACCTCGGCTCCCAGTTTCGCTGCTTCAGCCGCAGCCGAGAGACCTGCTGGTCCCCCTCCTACAACAAGGATCTCCCGCAACCTTCCCACTCGATATCCTTTTTACATGGGGATATTTTAATTTAAAAACCCAGTGCATCGAGATGAGCTTTAGGTATAAGCAGGCGATAGTGGTCAGGCAGGACCTGAAGATGAGTAAGGGTAAGACTGCTGCCCAAGCCGCGCATGCATCCGTCTCCTCCTACTTGGCAGCCTCTGAGCACAGGTCAAAGTGGAGCGAGCTCTGGCTCCAGGAAGGTCAGAAGAAAGTGGTTTTAAAGGTCAACTCGCTAGACGAGCTCCTCGATCTGAAGGTAAGAGCTGACCGGGAAGGCATACCCAACGCCCTCGTCCAGGACGCGGGACTCACTGAGTTAGAACCTGGCACGATCACCTGTCTCGGGATAGGGCCCGGACCAGCGGAGGACGTTGATCGGATCACAGGAAAACTGAAGCTCCTCTGAGGTGCCTAGATGTAGATGCAGCTCCCAAAAACGAGGTCGAAGCTCGAAGCCGAATTAGGGATGGTCTACTACTCTGAGGAGAGGATCCCGCTCGCGGGTAGGCTAAGGCAAACCCCGGAGGACTTTGTGGTCGAGGAGATCTCCCCGGAGGGTGAGCTCGTGAACCTTGACCTCGAGGCACTAGATCGGGGCTCGGGCGGATTCACCCTCGCGGTGCTGAGCAAGCGGTCCAGGGATCTTATGCCTGTCATATCGCTCCTCGAGAAGCGGCTGGGTGCGAGAGTGGGATACGCCGGCATAAAGGACAGAGTCGCCCTCACATCGCAGCTTATCTCCGTTGGAAGGGATCCATCCTCCTGGGACCCTCCAACGGACATACCTGGCGTGAAGATCAAGGTGGTCGGTCAGTCGAGATACCCGGTAGTCCCGGGGGATCTGCTCGGAAACCGATTCACGATCACCGCCCGGTCGATCCCCCCTGGATCCGCAACAGAAAGAGCGCTGTCCCCTCCGGACTGGATTCCGAACTACTTTGGTCACCAGCGCTTCGGAACCTCAAGACCGAACACACACAGGGTCGGGAGGCTGCTGCTCAAGGGGGACTTCGAGGGAGCCGTCCGGGAGTTCCTCGCCTCCCCCTACCCATCGGAGCCAGAGGATACCCGCCGCGCCCGCATTGAGCTCAGGGAAACTTGGGACTTGCGCAGGGCGCTTATTAGCTTCCCTAAGAGCCTACACTACGAGAGGGCAGTGATAAGAAGGCTCATCGACCGCCCCGGTGACTACGAGGGGGCGCTCTCAGCCCTCCCCACCGAACTCTGCAGGCTCTTCGTCAACGCATACCAGTCTTACCTCTTCAACTTGGCGCTCTCACATAGGCTCGAGACGGCTGGTCCGTTCGGAGTGCTGGAGGGGGATATTGTATCGCCCCTCGATCGATCGAATCTTCCCTCGCGTCCGTTGCTATGCACCCCTTCCAACCGGGAGAAGCTCCAGAGATGGGTCGCCTCCAGAAGAGCTGTCATAATGCTCCAAGTGCCTGGGTGGAGGACGAGGCTCTCGGGTCCCGAGGGGTTGGTCTACGGGCACCTCTTTGAGGAGGATGGCTTACAGCAGTCCTCATTCAGGGGCGTCCTTGGTCTCCACTTCGAGGGCACATTGAGGGCAGCTGCGGTCTCTCCGAGCGGATTCACCGTCCTCTCGCGGGGTCAAGATGAGCTGAACCCTGGAGCTGAAATGGTGACGGTGCGGTTCGCGCTCCCAAAGGGATCATTTGCGACCTTGGTGATGAGAGAAATGATGAGACCAGAGGATCCTGCTGTGGCTGGCTTCTGATGACTGCCGACGCCCCTGCTTGGTGGCTGCCCGTCGAGGAAGCTCAGGGGAGTAGCCTCTCGGGCGTCCTCGGAAAGAGGGCAGCCTCCTGCACGTTGGGGAGGTCCAGCAGCTGCATCGTCAGCCTCTCTATGCCTATGTTGAACCCCCCGTGCGGTGGCGCACCGTATTTGAAGAATTCGGTGAACCACTTGAGCCCGATCGTGCTCATTCCCTTCTCCTTTATTTG
>JASFYL010000083.1 GCA_030055575.1 Thermoproteota archaeon
CTCCAGCTTTTACTTCACATCCTTGAGGGCCTCTGTCAGCCTCAGCTGCCTCCCCTTTTCCTTCATCGCGATCGCAATATCGTATACCTCCTCCACACTCTCAAAGTGGAGTGCCCTCACCTTCTCAAAGTTCCAGCCCGTGCACTTCACCGCCGAGACGAATGACGCGAACGAAACCGCTTTGATCCAGCTACCGGTCTTGTGGAACGCCGCCAAGAAACTGCCTGACCATGTGTCTCCTGCCCCTGTAACGTCCACTGCCCTCTTGGTGATCGCAGCGAGCGCCGGTATGAGGTCCCGCGTCCCCTCCGAGCGTATCATGGTCCCGATTTCTCCAAGCGTCAAGACCAGGGTCTTCGCACTTATAGACTTGATCGCCTCGGATACGACCTCTTTCCCGGTGAGCGCGTGCAGTTCCCGCTCGTTCAGTATGAAGATGTCCGACATCGAGGCTGCCCTTAGGATCGCCTTCCGGTTTGTGGTGCTGTCCATGTAGTTTATGCACGAGTTCACGGAGATCCTCACGTCTAGCCCGGACTCCCTCAGCGCCGAGACCATCCGCTCCACCTTTGGCGGGTTCATCGGAGCCACATGGACAAACCCTGTGTCTTTCCGGATAGCCTTCATGAGCGCGCGCGTGGTGATCGCCGAGGCTGGACCCGTTTCGGAGGAGTGGTAGTGCGCGTTCCAGTCGGCATCGTAGGAGATGTCGAACCTAGTGCTGCCCCCTTTGCGGCGGACGATGAACTCTGCCGGGAACTCTGAGAGCGCATCCCAGAAACTGTAGTCGCTGCCCACTGCAGTCACAAGGCAGACATCCCTGCAGAGTGTCTTCGCCCCATATGCAGCGTAGAGGGCGGCTCCGCCCGGCTGGATCCGCTCTCCGTTGGGGTTTCTGACCCTGTCCACCGAGGTGTGCCCGACGAAGACGAGCTCTGCCAATGGGATCACTGGATTTAACAGGGGTCGCCTCCTATAAAAAAGCTTGATTTGTACTTCCGGATATTCCGGAGGGGCAGACCGTTTTTTGATGATTCCGGTGGGCTTTCTGGAGCACACCGTTGAGGATCCTTGCCATGGCAGGCGATTTCACACACCGCGCTTGTGCCGGCAAGTGCATCAATTTGATAGAATAGGCATAGAAAGAGGCATTCGATCAGCTACCGAGCCCTAAAGGGTGTGGGCATCCTTGGGTGTTCCGATGAATCACTGGCAAATTTTGCCCCTTTTCTGCGATTAACAATCGCTTCGTTTCCTCGTTTACCTGGAAGGGGGATTTGGTGCAATATGGACTCTTCCCATCGACCAAAAATTTTGCTTGAATACAAAAACTACAACGAGGGCGAGAACGATGACCAGCAGGAAATAGAACGGGAAGACGGAGACGGCAATTCCCCCCTCAACGAACAGGATAGTGTTTGCAGTGTTCGTTGATGCGTGGTATAGAGTCACGGTCAGCAGGCTTCCCTTAGTTGAGTTGTAGAGCCACGTATAAGTTACCGAGTAGAAGAGAGTGAAAATGGCAAACCAGAGGAAATTTTGGTAGTTGACCGCCATGACGCTGTCTTTGACTGCGAAATGTGGCCAGTGCCACAATGCCCAAAACACCCCGACGATCAGGCTCGAGGTGAGGGCGCTGTATTTCTTCTGCAGCGCTGGTAGGGAGTAGCCCCTCCACCCGACCTCCTCCCACATGTTCATCAGGAAGGCAGTGAGTAGAATCGGAATAAACTCAAAGAACTTCAAGTCCAGATTGAAAGTACCTCCGACCAGAGACCACAGCAAGACGGCACCGATTGCGAGGGACAAGGGAAGGAGAATGGCCACCAAGAACCACAGCTTTGAAAACCCCCTGCGGACGAACTGACCGAACAGGTATCCGGCGCCGCCTCTCCCGAATTCAAGTTTGGCTACAGCGAGCGCAGCGACTGTCGGGGAGACGCCGCCAATAACCACAAAAGGAAAAACGAGGTCGGTCGGAAACATCCCGTAAGAAGCCAAAACCCACGGAGCGTACGCCAGACCGCCAATCACCAGCACGAGGATGAAATAGAAAACGACGAACTTTCCCAAAAACTACACCCCGGTTTTTTGGGAAACTGGTTTTTTCTCCCGAACCATCCTTTTCGCCCCGAAAACTGTCAAGATTATCATGGCAACGGCTGCTATTGAGATCAGGTAGTAAAGCGGTCCGGTTTGCGTCTCGAAGACGGGGAACACGACATACGTCGAAAGGTTCACCATCGTGTGGAAAAGCAGAGTGGCAAAGACGCTGCCTCCGGTGTTATTGTAGATCCAAGTGAACAGGACGGACATGAAAGACATAGTGATGACCGATCCCATAAACATAACAATAGTAGCTTGGTATTGGGGACCCGGAGGCTGGGCCATGAGGTTCAAAGGCAAATGCCAAAGAGCCCAAATTATCCCAAGCGCTATACTTGAGACGAGGGCCGTGTGGTGCATTTGCAGCCGAGGGAGGGCATAGCCCCTCCAGCCGAACTCTTCCTGGAGCGGCCCTCCAAGGAAGAATATGTATGCAAAATTCCACAGAACCAACCAAGGCTGCGACAAGGCAACCAGCTCTGGGACGGCTCCTTCGCTCAACCAGGCCGCGAAAAGAGATGCGCCGGCGACTGCAGGCATCAGCAGGAAAATTGGGAAATACCACACTCTCCCAATCCGGGGATCAAAACCCTTCTTTAACAATACTTTCATGCCCTCTTTTCCCTCGCTCACAAAAGTGAGCAAAAACGCTGCAACGAAAGGACCGAATGGTGCCACGTAGAGGTTTAAGCCCCACATCTGCAGCAACCAAAAGAACCAAGACCAGGCAAAAGCGACCAGAAAAAAGAGCAACAAATTGCTGCCTTCAGACATTTTTACCAATATGAATAATCCCCGCCTAAAATTTTTTATCAATGTTTATTTTTAAATCTTTTCCATCTTGCAAAAAGCTGACGTTTTCTGTTTTCTCATAAACGAAGGAGGCGCGGGGTATCTGACAGTGTCTGTTTGTTAAGATAGGTTTGGGTTAGTGCATAACGCTTTAAAAATAATTAAGCGAGATGATAATATTGATTGAAGATCTATGACTTACAGCTGAACAGGAGCATATGAGGCAAAGACCACATATTCGGCTGGTAAGGAGAAATGATTCGGGTTAATAGTCCTGAGGCGATTCAGGTTGGTATTAGTAACTAAGGGTTCGGCGAGCTTTGTGATATTTAAAGAGGGCGGCACCTATTGTGCCCAGAACGGAAAGACTGGGAAGATAAACAGCGGAACAGACGCTTCAACTGTTATACAAAGTGCGATTAACGCTCTATCTCCATCAGGGGGCAGAATTCACATTAAATCAGGAAAATACGTACTTACATCTCCATTAACTATAGAAAGCAACAGCATACACATAACGGGTGAGTCCAAGGCAGGTGACATATTCTTTACAAACGATGCCAAATACCACGGGTTCAGCAACAAGATTGCTACTATACTGATAGCAGACAAGATAAACGGGATAGAAATAGGTCGTACCAAATTAGTTTTTGGAACCACTATAGAGAACATGGGAATAAGCGGAATAGACTTAGACGCAGTTATGGGCGACGACATTTACAGCACCGGAGCTGGTATAAGGGTATACAGAGCCGAGGTCACGAGGATAGAGAATGTCCAAGTGCAGAGGAAAGAGTACGGGATATATTTCGCGCCCACTCCCCCTTGGGCTTACGACAGGGTGATAGACGTCGTGATGATGGACAACGTACTCCTCTGCTTCAACTTGTACGGCATATATGCGGAGGGGTGGGTGACCGGGGTGAGGGTCAACACGCTCTTCGGATACATAAACCAGCGCGGCTTGATACACGCTTCCCCGCAGTACGACTGGATAATGAGGGACGTGTGGAGCAACGCAGACAGCTGGAACAGCCTGAACCAAAGGGATGCCCCGATATACATAGGGACTGGGAGGGACGTCACGCTTGAGAACGTGACAATAGCGGGGCAAAAGGGCCCCGTTTTGTGCCCGGTTCCGCTGCTATGGCTTGACTGCAACAAAGTGGGCAGCCACGGGGCTAAAATAAGGATCAATAACATCACCCTGCTTGAGACCCAGTCGGACGCCGTCCGGGTCGACGGCAACGGCGACTATGTTTTCATAAACGGCATATATGCCGGGCTCCACGGCTTTTACGGAGGGAACGGGACGGTGAAGGGGAGCGTGATTAGGTATGACGCTTCGGGCGTGAAGATATGCGTCAATGGGGGGGCAGTATCCTGCGGGGCTCCGAAGCCTGACTGGTTTGTGAACGTGGACAAGGTGGAAAGTGTATACGGCCATACCAACGCATCAGGAGGGGGAGAGAACGGCGCAAGTTCGACTCACGGCATGCCGGATTAAGTGATATGGAAGGACTGCTCCACTGTCTACGCAGAGGGCTCGACCGGGAAGAGGGCATACAGAAGGACCGACGCGGGGGACTGCCATAAACTGCGTTGCGCCCCTCTGCTCTGGCGGGGAGACGGTAAAGCTGATAGGGGATCTTGAAGTCTGCACCCAGGTTGTC
>JASFYL010000084.1 GCA_030055575.1 Thermoproteota archaeon
TTAAGCATGCAGAGACTGCGCTAGACAATGGGGCGAACACGCTAATGCTGGACATAGTCATCTTAGGATTCCCGACGGTGGAGTGGTTCCTCAAGTCGTACGACTTTCATGTCCCAATACACATGCACAGGGCCATGCACGCTGCATTCACTAGGAACCCCAGGCACGGCATCTCGATGCTCGTGTTGGCAAAGATAGCCCGCCTGCTAGGGGGTGATCAACTCCATGTAGGTTCAGGGGCAGGCAAGATGGGAGGCGAGGAAGACCGCAGGGCTGAACTTCCAAAGATAATCGAATTCCTGAGATCCGATTGGAACGGGAAAAAAGCGGTCTTCCCGGTGGCATCGGGCGGAATCCACCCTGGTCTCGTGCCTGCTAACTACCGCGCGTTCGGACGAGATTTCATTATCAATGCGGGCGGGGGGATACACGGGCACCCGAAGGGGACCAGGGCTGGTGCATCTGCGATGAGGCAGGCGATAGACGCCTGCGTGGAGGGCATATCGCTTGAAGAGTACGCTAAGTCGCACGAGGAGCTCATGCTAGCACTCCAACGCTGGGGTAGGGACCGCCTTCAAGAGGATTGAAGCCTGCGCTATGAGGGGTGTTGCGGATTGATGTCTCAAAAGTTCAAGGCAAGGCTAATCAAGATAAAAACCGGTGAGAAGAACGTCATACTTAACGAATCCGACGCCGAGGAGATGATGTTCAGAATCCATGATCGTGTACTCATAACTAAGAACTTCCAAAGGAGCGTCGCGATGGTGGACATCTCCGAGAGTGTGGTAGAGCGAGGCGAGATTGGGTTCTACGAGGACTTCAGCGAGTTCCCTGTGGTGGATGGGGATCTTGTCGAGGTCTCAGCAGCTCCGACTCCTACCTCTGTCGAGTTCATACGTAAGAAGATGAGGGGAAAGCCGCTGACCAAGAGCGAGATCCACTCGATAGTGAAGGACACTGTTTCTCACAACTTGAGTAAGCTCGAGGTTGCCGCCTTCTTAATGGCAGAGGAGTATGTCGGGATGAGCATCGACGAGATCGAAAGCCTCACCAAGGCGATGGTCGAGACAGGGAAGACGATCGACTTCGGTGAACGCGTGGTTGACAAGCACTCGATAGGCGGCGTGCCTGGAAACAAGGTCACCCTCCTCATAGTCCCAATCGTAGCAGCCGCGGGGCTCAAGATCCCAAAGACAAGCAGCAGGGCTATCACGAGCCCCTCAGGCACAGCAGACACGATGGAGCTGCTCGCCCCAGTGGAGTTCGGAGAGGAGGAGCTGAAGAGGCTACTTAGGGATGTCGGAGGCTACATCGCCTGGGGAGGATCCTTGGACCTCGCGCCTGCAGACGACCTCTTCATCAGGGTGGAACATCCCCTCTCGATAGACCCGCGTCCACAGATGATGGCCTCTATAATGTCAAAGAAGTTGGCTGTCGGAGTGGACACGCTGGTTTTGGACATACCTACAGGGAAGGGTGCGAAGGTGGAGGACTTCGAGAGCGCGAGGAAGCTGGGGAACGACTTCATAGAGCTCGGAAACAGGCTAGGCATCAGGGTCAGGTGTGGAATAACCTACGGAGGGCAGCCAGTGGGTCACACTGTCGGTCCTGCCCTCGAAGCCAAGGAGGCGCTCGAGACCCTGATGGGCGGAGGACCGAACAGCCTGATCGAAAAGTCCACATCGCTAGCAGGGATGCTCTTCGAGATGAACGGACTAGCCACACGCGGGAACGGGCATGCGTTGGCGAAGGAGATCCTTCGGAGCGGTAAGGCATACCAGAAGATGCGCGAGATAATCTCACATCAAGGTGGAAACCCAGACATAAAGCCCGATGATCTCCCGCTCGGAACTGAGCGCTATGTCATAACCGCCCCTGCCGACGGTTACGTGAGCAGCATAAGTAACCGCTCCATCAACGCAATAGCCAGGGCAGCAGGAGCCCCGGTGGACAAGGGCGCTGGGGTGAAGCTCTACGCAAAGATGGGATACTCGGTGAAGAAGGGAGACAAAGTGGTCGAGATCTATTCTAGCCGCCAATCAAAGCTGAGGGAGGCTATTAGCGTAGCGATGCGGGATCCCCCCTTCATGATTGAGGGGATGCTGCTCGAGGAGCTGCCTGGCTTCTAACAACTTTTTCCGGGAAACGATAAATAAGATCTCTCCCTAGAAGAAAGCGAAAAATTCTGACTATCCATGCCATGAGGGTCTGCTAATTGGTGGTCACCGCCTCCGAGTCCAACCCGCAAGGGACAATAAAGAAGAAAGCCCAGCCTAGTGGGAGGAACAAGGCAGGCAAGCGTAAGGATGGCGTGGCGCTCCACAAGGAGCTCCTCACAGTTGCAGAGGCCGAAGCTAGGAAAATGCGCGCGGTCAACCCCGCACAGTACTACAGGCAGAATCTCGGACAGCTTGGATTCGGGGATCCGGAGCACGCCTTGGTGCAGACGATTAAGGAGCTGATGGACAACTCGCTAGATGCGTGCGAGGCGATGGGGGTTCTACCTGAGGTGGTCGTGGAGCTGACCGCGACCGCGAAGCAGTATGAGGTGGTGACGAACAGGACAAAGGACGGGGGCGTAAGGACATTCCCGATATTCCGGCTTGCTGTCGAGGACAACGGCTGCGGAGTAATAAGGAGCAAAGTGGCCAAGTGCTTCGGTAGCGTCCTCTACGGATCGAAGTTCTTCTCTTTTAAGCAGTCCCGAGGTCAGCAGGGGCTGGGGGTGCACGCAGCGATCATTTACGCGCAGCTTACATCCCTTGAGCCTGCAATCATAACGACCAAGACGGAGTCTGACGACAAGGCGCTCAGGGTAGTGATGAAGATCGACACGGAGAAGAACACTCCCGTGGTTCTAGGATCCGAAGAAGTCGAGTTCCCTCGCCCGCACGGGACGCGCGTAGAGCTCATGATAGCCGGAGACTATACCCCGAAGGTTGAGTCTTTCATAAAGGAGCTCTCCCTCGCAAACCCTCATGCCGACCTCAAGTTCACAGTGGTCCCGGTGGCGGGTCAGGAGCCTAAGATCATCCACTTCAAGAGAGCTAATGATACGCTCCCGCCTCCCCCGAAGGAGATCAAGCCGCACCTCCTATCGATGGAGCCTGGAGCGCTCCTAGAGATGAAGTCGAATGACACCTGCTGCAATACAGCGAGGCAGTTTCTTGTTAGGCACTTCGTGCGGATCTCGGACGCGAAGGCTGAGGAGCTGCTGAAGGCTTCAGGGATCCCTGCCGACTCTCCCCCGAAGGATATCGATGTAGAGCTCCTCCTGAAGTCTGCAAGGGAGTGTGAACTGATGCGGCCCCCGCTCGACGTGCTGAGCCCCATAGGCGAGGATGCACTCCGCCAGTCCATGAGGAGGATGTACCCTGACGCAGAGTTCATATGCACCGCCTCCAGGGATCCGTGGTCCTACAGGGGAGTGCCCTTCCAGGTCGAGGTGGGGGCTGCCTACGGTGGTCAGTCTGTGATCTCGGACTGCGAGAGGGTGAAGGAAGGCGTCTTCAGGTCAAAAGTGATCCGGCTAGCCAACAAGTGCCCGCTCATCTACGACTCAAGGGACTGCCTCCTGTACAAGGTAGTGAAGGAGATCAACTGGAGGAACTACAGGCTCCCCCAAGATGAGGGAAGCCTGCCTATGGCACCCTTGGTTCTCGTCGTGTCCCTCGTCTCCACAAAGGTGCCATATTCAGTCCCAGGGAAGTTCGCAGTGGCGTATCATGAAGAGATACGAGAGCAGCTAAGGCTAGCCCTCCAGACCCTGGGCAGATCAATCCAGGGTTTTATTTCCCACAGGCAGAGGCAGGAGCACGAGCAGCACAGGCAGAGCATCTTCCAGCTCTACGCTAAGGAGATCTCAAGGGACATCTCCCTCCTCACAGGCGCTGACCAGTCCGTTATATTCCAGAAGCTAATGGAGACGATCAAGTCAAAATCAAAGAAGCCGAGGTCGAGGTCTGTGGAAGTGAGGGTGCCTGAGGAGACGGGCATGCCTGCTGAAGTGACGGTCTCCCAACCTAGCCCGTCCGATGCGACCAGCGTTCCTGTGTCCACCGAAGCCATGACTCCGAGGCAGAAGTGTATCCAGTTCACCCTTGAGGACTACCTGAGGTGATCGATTGACAAAGACCAAGAAGCCCCCGCAGAACATTAGGACCCTTGAGACCTTCGACGACTCCGCCAAGAAGCTCCGCCAAATATTCATGAACTTGGCTTCGGACATAATGGACTCAAAGCCACCTGTGATCAGGATTCCAGTCAGAACCGCCACAAACACGGTCTACGACGAACGGCGCCAGATCCTCACGCTGGGGGAGAGGATTAGCGAGAGGAGGTTCAATGACATCAGCGAGGTGAGGTCTTTCATGCAGACGATGCTCCTCGCGAGAGGCATATACGAGGCATTGCAGCACGACGATCACCCGACGATAAGGGATCTCTACTACTACACCCTCCACACTATTGAAGGGACCAATATAGAGACCTTTAACAGCCAGGACGAGTCGAACAACATCTTCCAAGACATCGAGGTG
>JASFYL010000085.1 GCA_030055575.1 Thermoproteota archaeon
CTACATCGACTACAGGAACGCCAGGGCTAAGTTCGTCGAAGCATTCTGGAGTGTTGTGAACTGGGACGGGGTCAGCGACTGGTTCTCAGAAGTCAGGAGCTGACGACCTGATCCCATTTTTATGGCTGCTAGGACGCCGAAGCTCTCGGGCGCTCAATTTCGATCTGCCTAGCGCCTCGGATTCTCGCGGTAGGGCGAAAGGGGACAGCCTTGCACATCGACATAAATACCCTTGACTGCAAATATTTAACGGTGCATCAAAAATGGAGACAGAATTCAGGGTCGTCGAGCTCGAGCCGCAGCCTGCGCTAGCGATCAGTGAAGAGGTGCTGTTCCAGGAGATCGGGAAGAAGATAGGGGAGCTCTTCATAGAGCTGGCAAATTTCCTCCAGAGCAAAGGGGGGATGATGACTGGTCCGCCCTTCTCGTTTTATCACTCGTGGGACGACCAGAAGGTGGTTGTGGAGGTGGGGTTCCCGACAGCTGCTCTCGTGGAGGGGGAAGGAGAGGAAGAAGGGCGCCTGAAGCCTATCGCGCTGCCGGGCGGGAAGGCGGTCACTGGGATTCATGTGGGTCCCTACGACAGGATTGGGGAGACCTACAAGAGGATGATGGACTGGATGGCTGAGAGAAAGCTGAGATCCAAGGGCATGATGTGGGAAAGCTATCTCACAGACCCTGAGAAGGAAGGAGACCCGTCGAAGTACATGACGCAGATCTTCTTCCCGGTTGAGGGATGAGGCGGAAACTGGATAAGGGAGAAAGGGCAGCCTAAAGGTCAGCCCTTTTGGATAATTTTCTGGGTACACTGTAAGCAACAGGAAGCAGAAGGCGGAGGCGGGACGTTCTATACGAGAACATGATAGAGCTTAGACTCAACAGTGCTCCCAATTCGACCCCTATCGTAGTTCTCCTTAACCTCCGACGTACCCGCAGGATACCTTGCGAGTACTGAGTACGGGATCCTTCCTTGGAACGCATCGATTAACTCGTCAGGAAGAAGGCAGTCATCTCATTCGCGAACCAGATGCTGAAGAAGCGTTATTCCTAGTCTTCTTCTGGAACTACGAAGATGCAATCCCTTTGTTTCGGGAGCGGATCAAGCCAAGATAGGCATGCCTCCCATATTGAGTCGCACGGATTCTCTGAGCCTCTTAGTACTCCGTTAAAAAAAGTAGCTGTTCTTGATCCTGCTGTCCCTGTCAGGCATTATGTGATCCTCTCTTCCAAGTTCACTTGGTCCCTCCTGAGGTTCAGCACTTCGTGCCTTCTCCTCACGAACTCTATGCGGTAGGTTGGTTCTGCAGAGAACGACGATATTCCTGACCGACCCCTGTCAACTAGAAATGCCAGGAAGCCCTCCTGGCGCTCCCCCGACCCTCGCTGTGCGGTATACTAGGAAAAATCTATACTGTGAACCTCTTTTTTGTTGAAACTTTTTTCAACAAGCATGTCAATTGGATTGAAAAAGTTTCTATGGTGGGCCCGTCCGGACTCGAACCGGAGACCTCCGCCGTGTGAGGGCGGCTTTAGGCCTTATTCAGGTGTCCTAACCAGACTAGACTACGGGCCCACTGGTTTAGGGTAATTGAAAAATTACTTAAGCTTAGCGCTTTAGCTCACGGCGCTTTGGCCTCAATTCCTTGCTCCGGCATCTGCGGCACTTCTCTGAAGAAATAGGGTTCCTCGCGCCGCACTTCCTGCAGATCTTAAGGTATAGCAGGTGCTTTTGGGCAAGTTGCTGCTTCTCTGGGTCTTGGATTGGCATTGATTACCACCAGTTTTTATTCCATACTCAGGAGACCTAATTATAAATTTTTCCACGAGTGCTTTACCGAGGAGATCACCACGTGAGAGGATGTAGAGATCACCCCCTCGATGGCTGAGGCTTCTTCAAGAAACTTGTCGAGCTGAGACTGAGGCACTACAGCCACCAAGTCGATCTCGCCGGTGACCCGGTAGACATCGAGTGCAGGCATCCCCCGGATCTTCTCGTAGACCTGTTCGCGCTTCGGCGGGTTGATCTTCAAGAAGACGAAGGCTTCCGCGGTGCCGACCCCAAGGATCCTGAGTGCGGACTCGGTCAGATCAATGAACCCCCTTCCAGTCCTGATTAGTCCGGCATCCCTGAGTTTCCGCAGGTGTATGTTAAGGGCTTGCCTCGTCAACCCAAGCCCGTTTGCAAGTTCTATTTGCTTCCTCCTGATCGTGAAGACGCTTGTCTGTTCGCTCATTCCAAACAGGGTCCGCAGGATCTCGACCTGCCTGTCGGTGAGAATAGGCTCCTCCATTCTTGTCAAAGTGAGTCCCCCGTCTTTACATTTGAAAAGACGTATTTAATAAATCTTGGGCAAAAAATGACCAAAACATATTTATTTCAGCACTAAATAGACTCGTTAGTCATTTTGATCAACGCCGAGGGATCACTGTTGTCACAGGAGAACTCGATACTGATAGGCAAGAAACCGCCCATGAATTACGTCTTAGCTTGCCTAACCGCCTTCCACGAAGGGGCAGAGGAGGTCGTTATAAAAGCCCGCGGGAGACCTATCAGTACCGCAGTGGATGTCGCTGAGATGGTGAGGAAGAAGTTCATGCCCTCGGCCATGGTCAGCGAGATCACCATTGGCACCGAGGAGGTGCAATTGAAGGAAGGCGGAGTCAAGAGGACGAGCTCAATAATGATAAGGATGAGAAAGAAGAAGTGAGGCGCTTGGATTGAAGACCCCCATCTGCTACTTCTGCGCTAAGAGCGGAGTTCTCTGCCCGAGGTGCCAGGAGAAGCTGGACAAGGGAGAGATAACTCAGGCAGATGTAGAGGTCTCGAAATGGTTCATCAACTCAGAGATCAAGAACCCCCAGCTCAAGGATTATGCCATCCACAGGACCGTAAAGGTTCCGAACATGATGATCGTGATGGTCAGTGGTAGCAGCAGCAACAAGGCCCTGCTCTCGAAGATCAGCAAGCAGCTCAGCGATGAAAAGAAGACCAATGTAAGGATTGTTGAAAAGACATCGAGCATCAAGAGGCTGCTAGAGCAGATCGTGACCCCGGCAAGGGTGATGGGCGCCAACACGGTTTGGCTCCCAGACGGCAGTTGGGAGAGCACCATCAGGATGCCGAGGGCAGACCTTAGGAAGATGCCTATAGACCCCCGAGCCGCTGAGGAGGCTATAAAGATCCTCACCGGAGAGGTCATCCACCTAGTATTCGAGTGAGGTCTGAAAAGCTTTTTACGCTGAAGGTCCAATTCCCATTGAGGTGCAACTCGTGTCGGTAAGGACTCACTACACTTCCCAGATCAGTCCAGAGGACGAGGGCAAGTGCGTCACACTCGCTGGATGGGTCCACAAGCTTAGGGACCTTGGCAGACTCAAGTTCATAGTCCTGAGGGACAGGAAGGGGATCGTCCAAGTCACGTTGAAGAAGGGTGCCGTGGACGACAGGCTGATAGAGATGGCAGACTCCCTCAGGGAGGAGGACGTGGTCCGGATCACTGGCATTGTCAAGGCTACGAAGATCGCGCCCGGGGGCAGGGAAGTGATCCCCGCGGAGATAGAGGCAATCTCGAGGACGGTCGCGCCGGTCCCGGTATCGGTATCAGGCAACATAGAGTCAAACTTGGACACAAGGCTGGATCATAGGGTGCTGGATCTGAGGCGCCCAGAAGTCGGGGCAGTTTTCAAGATCCAGTCGAAGCTTCTCGAAGGGATGCAGGATTATCTCTGGAAGCAGGACTTCCAGCAGGTATTCACGCCCTGCCTGATGGGATCAGCTTCCGAGAGCGGGGCCGAGGTCTTCCCTGTGGTCTACTTCAACAAGAGCGCTTTCCTCAGGCAAGACCCGCAGCTCCACAGGCAGCTCGCCGTAATATCAGGAATGGACAGGATATTCGACCTCGGTCCGAGCTGGAGGGCGGAGCTGAGCCACACCCCCCGCCACCTCTGCGAACACAGGGGGTGCGCAGTCGAGCTCGGGTTCATAAAGGACGAACGGGATGTTATGAATATTGAGGAAGGGCTGGTACAGAGCGGGATAAGAAGAGTGGTCGAGGAGTGCAAGGAGGAACTCGGACTTCTGGGCAAGGAGCTGACGGTGCCTACGTCCCCGTTCCCAGAGCTCAGGTTCCCGGAGATCTACTCGATCCTCGAGGAGCACGGCAAGAAGATCCCCTACGGCGAAGACTACGACAGAGAGTCGGAGGAGATACTAGCAAGTCATGTGAAGGAGAAGTATGGGGCAGATTTCTTCTTCGTCAACCGCTTCCCGTTCAGGGTCAAGCCGTTTTATGTGATGAAGGTTGACGAGGAACCGGAGTGGGCGAGGAGCGTGGACCTCGTCTGCAAGGGGCTCGAGCTCAGCTCAGGCGGGCAGCGGGAGCACAGGTATGAAAAGATAATCAAGCAAATAAAGGAGAAGGGAATGAGCACGATCGGGCTCAAGTGGTTCACCGAATTCTTCAAATACGGTGCGCCACCGCACGGGGGGTTCAACATAGGCATAGAGAGGCTGACGATGCAGCTGCTGGAC
>JASFYL010000086.1 GCA_030055575.1 Thermoproteota archaeon
TGTAGAACCCGTTCCTGAAGAAGTTGGAGGCTGCGGGATCAATGGCAAGCTTCACAGTGTCCTCTCCGTAGCCTGACTTGCTGATCGCGGACATTATCGCGTCGAGTGCCTCATCTGAGCGAGAGATGGGAGGGGCGAACCCGCCCTCGTCGCCGACGTTAACCGCGGCAGGTCCGTACCTATCGAGCAGGATCTTTCTCAGCGAGGTGTAGACCTCAGATCCTATCCTTACAGCCTCTCGAATCGAGTCCGCTCCTACAGGGACTATCATGAACTCTTGTATTGCAAGGTCGTTGCCAGCGTGCTTGCCTCCGTTTATTATGTTCATCATTGGAACTGGGAGGACCCTTGAGGCAGCGTTCAGGTACCTGTAGAGCGGAAGAGAAGAGGTGCTGGCTGCAGCCCTCGCGACGGCTAGTGAGACGCTGAGGATGGCGTTTGCGCCCAACTTCGACCTGTTCTCCGTCCCATCCAGCCCGATCATTTTCCTGTCGACCTCCCTCTGCGACCGGCTGTCCATCCCGACTATGGCAGGGGCTATGATCTTGTCCACATTACTGCAAGCATTCATGACGCCCTTGCCGTGGTACCTTGATCCTCCGTCTCGAAGCTCTGCTGCTTCATGCCTCCCCGTGGATGCACCGGATGGAACAGAAGCCCTGCCGAACCCTCCTCGCGTTCGAACATCGGCTTCTATCGTCGGGTTCCCCCTTGAATCCAGGATCTCCCTTGATCTGACCGAGATTACTACGAAAGGATCCATTGCTACTCACTCCAATCGATATTGCCCGAGCTCCTTCAAGACCCTTTCCCTGATCTCAGCCGCACTCTCTTTCCTTGCGACTGGAGCGCCGTTCTCTACCACCTTTCTGAGCATGGGCTGCATCTGCGAGGAGCACTTGGAGCACTTTTCACCCGGCATCCCCCAAGGGGTCACCGACCATGCATAGCATTCAGGGCACCTCCACGCCTGCTTCCGTCCAGAGTATTTGCCCCTCTTCGAAACAGGCTTCCCATCCACCTCCACCAGGTCCATAGAAAAGTCGATTGTTGGGGCGTTTGAGACAGAAGTACCTACTCCAAAAGCATCCACGGGTCCTTCAGAGAGTTTGGAAACGGATACCTCGTTTAGACCGCCAGAGACATAGATCTTCACATGGTTGTAACCTCGCAGATCGAGCTCCCAGCGGACCTCTCGTATTATCTCGAGGAAGTCTCCCCTCCTGGAGCCGGGGGTGTCCAGCCGCACCCCGTCTAGACTCCTGCCCAGCAGCCTCGCAGCCCTAATTGTCTCGAACTTCTCATCGCAGATGGTGTCAACTAGAGCTATCCTAGGCACGGAATCTTCGATCACCTCGTCGAATGCGCTCCAAGCAGCCTCCTGTTCTCCAAATAATAGAATTAGCGGGTGAGGCATCGTGCCCGAAGGATCTATGCCCAGTAGCCTTGCACCCATCACTCCAGATACCCCGTCAAACCCCCCGATATAGGCAGACCTGTCGAGCATCGGGGCTATTGCAGGGTGCATCCTCCTGATCCCAAATGCGAACACACGCTTGCCCTTCGCGGCTTTCTTTACCCTAGCGGCTGCGGTTGCCACCCCCGAAGCCTGGCAAATGAGACCCACGGTTGCGGTCTCTACGCAGACGAAAGATCCGTAATTGCCTACCACCGCCATCTGGGGGATTCGGTATCCCTTCAGGTCCCGGGCAGGGAAGATTGTCCCCTCTGGGACTGAATAGATGTCAACAGGGATGCCTGTATAGAGGTTTATGACCTCGTCCAGACCGCAGAATACCCCCCACTTCCAGCCCTCCGGGAGGGCGCCCACTGTGACTTCAGCGACGACGCTCTTGTCGGCGCCTTTCGCGTCGATCACCTTCTTGGTGCGGAGGTAGTATATGTCCGATGTAAGACCTGACTTTATGTCTTCGTCAGTAGCGGTGTTAAATAGCCTCAATATGATCCCAGCCTGAGTTGTATCAAATACACAGGACGTCAGTAATATTCTTAATCCACTGTTTCAACTCGAATAGTCATCGATCGAGAGCTGCCTTGGAACACTCTTGGACGACACTGAAGACCACTCCTCACGTCTCAGAGTCCTCCCCACCTGCTCCACAATAGCCTTTACGGTCTCTGGTCCTATCTGGGGTATTCTCCGCAGTTCCGAGAGCTGTGCCCTCTTCAGGTCATCTATCCCCCGGTACCCAGCAGAATAGAGTGCCCTTGCCTTGACCCTGCCTATCCCCTTCAGTGAAACGAGAGGGAGGAGCTCTTCCCTTATTCCGTTCTCTACGCGCATTCGGAGCCTTCTGAGGGGTTCTACTAACTCGGAATAACCCATCAGCCTTGCCAGCTCCTGCGCTGCGTGTAGTATCCACCTGGCGGATTCCACGTATGCGTAGATGTCTCCTGAACCTACATCGTAGTTTTCCACAATGGCTTCCTCAGGTGCCTCTTCGATCCATTCCTTCAGGAGCAGGGTTGTCTTCAGCTCGGAAAGGAGCATCTCGTATTCGAATCCCTCCTTATCTTTGGGCACCTCAAGGAAAAGCAGATCTGAGTTCGAGTCTAGGAAGGCATCCAAGGACTCGACCTCCCTGCTGCGCACATACAGCTTCGGCATATCCGGTGTGTGGCATATGAGGGAAAGGTAACTCACCGCAGGAAGGCCAACCCTCCTCAGCGAGAGTGCGTCGAGTATGATCTTCGCCGACTTTGGGTCGATGTACAGCTCGGAGACGCGGGTTCCGAGCGGGGTGGCGATCAATTTGGCACCTCCTTCTTCTCCTCTCAACATTCCTGCCCCGACCAAAAACGACAATGACTCGGAGATCGAACTGCTGAAGGAGTTGATCCCGTATTGATACGCGCAGAATGACTCCTCAAAGAACTCACGTACGCTTTCCCTCGAATGTGCGATGCCCATGGCAACAATAGCTAACACCTGCGATCTGAGCGAGGGCGCGACCCCCAACTTAGACCAAACCTTCTCGGGCTTTGAGAGTAGGTACTCTTCGATCAGGAAGTCTCGCTCTTCCTCTGATCGGGATAGCAGGACCGCTTCTCCCAGAGTGTCGTATTTCGGACGACCTGCTCTGCCCGCCATCTGTTTGTACTCCAGAACGGGTATGTTGACCCTGCCCACCCCAGGCTCAAAACGCTTATAGTCGTAGACGAGTACGCGCCTCGCGGGGGTGTTAACTCCAGCCGCGAGGGTCGGTGTGGCGCAGATGCACTTTATCTTGAAGGACCTGAAGGCGTCTTCTATCGCCTTCCTCTGCTCGTAGGTCAATCCCGCGTGGTGGAATGCGACACCGCAAGACACGGACCGGGAAAGCTTCTCAGTGAGCTTTGTCCTCTCGCCAAGTGCGAGCACTTTCTCGGAGATGGACTTGAGCTGCTTCCTCTCCGAGGGGCGCAGAACGCCCCCGACTGGTGCTTCCAGCCTCTTAGCGAGAGAAACGGCTGAGTTTCGGCTCCCTGTGAATATAAGGATCTGACCCCCTGCTCCTATAACGTCCAATGCCAGGTCCGCTACAGGGTCGCCGCTGCTCGTGGAGGGAACCCGCCTGACCTCCCCATCAAGATATGTGACTTCCCCCTTGTAGAAAACCCCCTCCCTTAGGGATACAGGGCGCCAGTCGCTCGTCACTAGCACGCCACCGAGCCAAGCCGAGATCTCCTCAGCGTTGCTGATCGTGGCGCTCAGTGCTAGGACTTGGACCCCCATCTTGAGGAATTTTATCCTAGTCAGGATGGACTCTAATGTTGGACCTCTCGAAGGGTCGCCCAGCAGATGGATCTCGTCCGCGACCACAAGCGATAAGCGGTCTATCCAGGGAGGGCTGTGGCGGAAGATGGAGTCTGCCTTCTCGTTCGTTGCAATTATCAGGTCGTGCCTGCCGAGTTCTAGATCATGTGAGTCGAAGTCGCCGCTCGTCATCACGACCTTGACTCCTATCCTTGAAAGCTTCTTGAATTCGTCGTACTTCTCTGATGCCAGTGCCCTGAGGGGGACCAAGTAGAGCACTTTGCCTTTCTTTTCGAGGATATGCTTCACTGCGCAGATCTCCGCAACGAGAGTCTTTCCGGAGGCAGTAGGCACTGCCATCACCACATTCTTACCTTCCAGCAGACCAGACTTCATAGCCTCAGCCTGAGGCGGGTAGAGCTCGTTTATCCCCGACTCCTCAAAGAGTCTCTTGGCATTCTCGTCGATCGGGAGATCGCGTATCCTAATCATCCATCACCCTTCAAGCCTTCTTCAGCTCGCCGTGCCTTGGTTCGTAGATCACACCCTGGTTTATCCACTCGAAGACGGCCTTCTCTACAAACTTCCTGTCCAGCCCCTCTAGCCCTGCCCGCTCGATTAGAGCGTCCCTCTTGATCGGCCTCCCCTCGTTCTCCCGCTCCATTGTTATGAATATGTCAAAGAGCTGGGACATCTTGTCTCCTTGGGACTTGGGGCGCCCGACCATGATCGTGTCTATGTCGAT
>JASFYL010000008.1 GCA_030055575.1 Thermoproteota archaeon
GCAGGGTGACGCGCCCGAGGCTTCCCACAGGGGAGACGATAGAGACCGAGGGTCCCGAGTACGAGTCCGTTTGGGCTCTGGGGCCCAATTGCGGGATAAGCGACCTCAATACCATAGCGGTCGCGAACGATCTCTGCAACAAACTCGGCGTAGACACCATCTCAATGGGTCAGGCAGTGGGATTTCTAATGGCATGCGCGGAGAAGGGAAAGGTTGACCCATCCGCTTTTGGGGTCGATGCTAGGTTTGGGAACACCGATGCCCTGCTGAAGCTGATAAGGATGACTGCTTACAGGGAGGGCGTTGGTGACCTACTCGCTGAGGGGACCAGGTACGCTGCAAAGAAGCTCGACGCGGATGAGTTCGCAATGCATGTTAAGGGGCTCGAGCTACCAGCGTACGACCCGCGCGGGGTCAAGGGTATGGCCCTCTCCTACGCCACATCGAACAGGGGCGGATGCCACCTCAGGGCCTTTATGATCGTCCCGGAGATACTCAGCCTGCCCAGGTACCTGAACCCGAACTCTTACGACGACAAGGCCGCTCTGACCAAGGTCATGCAGGATGTCTTCGCAGTCTTGGACTCCCTCGTCCTGTGCAAGTACACGACGATGGCGCTCTTCAACACGCTCGCTTTCGAACCAGACTTCTACGCGAGGTTACTCACATGCGCCACAGGTCTCTACGTCGACAGGGAGGAGTTCTACAGGATAGGCGAGAGGATATACAACATAGAGCGCCTGTTTAATGTGAGGGAGGGTTTTGGCAGGAAGGACGATTGCCTCCCGAAGCGCTTTACCGAGGTTCCGATGCCGGACGGTCCGGCTAAGGGCGAGACCGTGGACATGGATAGGTTATTAAATGAGTACTACGCAGTGAGAGGCTGGGACTACAACGGAGTCCCATCGGTAAAGAAGGTGTTGCAGTTGGGACTCAGACCTGTTTATGAGGGTCCGCAGCTCCAGGTTGCGATCGACGAACGGTACCTTAAGGATGCAGTGCCGATAGCCGAGAAGGCATACAGGGGAGGCGCGGAGATCATCGAGGCTGGAACCCCGCTGATAAAGTCTGAAGGACTAAACGCGGTCCGGACGCTCAGGAAGGTTTGCCCGAACGCGACTATACTGGCAGACCTGAAGACATTCGACACCGGATGGCTCGAGACCGAGCTCGCAGTGGAGGCAGGCGCAGACATAGTCACTGTGATGGGGGCGACCGATGACTACACGATCTCCGACGCTGTGGGCGCTGCCAAGAAGTACAACGTGAAGGTGATGGTGGATCTTATGAACCTCAAGGATCCTCTTACGAGGGCTCTCGAGGTCGAGAGGCTGGGGGTCGACATGGTCTGCATGCATGTGGGTATAAGCGCACAGTCGAGGGAACGTGAGGTCGACCAGAAGATAGCCCTAGTACAGAGCCTGACAAGATCCCTCAAGATTCCTGTCTCAGTCGCCGGGGGCATAAAGCTCGAGGTGGTGCCCCAGATGGTTGGAGCCGGAGCACGGGTCCTCGTGGTCGGCGGCGCCATAACAAAGTCAGCGAACCCGGAGGAGGCCACTAAGCGTTTCATAGAATTGATACGGTCCTCTTGGGGCAGACTGAGGTCCTAAGCCTTTCTTCCAACATCTTTTCTCCCTCCCCGTGTGGCTTCCTGTATATTCGCCGCCTTCAGACGGCTTTCAATGTATCTCAACCTTTTCTTCATCAGGCTCAAAGTTTAGGAAACCAACTTTGGGGCTGTGCTCGGGGGTTAATGAGTTTCTTTAAAGCAAGTCTAGTTCCCCTTCCGCACCGGAAGCATGCCCCGCGCGCTAAGGCTTTCTCCTGAGGACATTGCCGTATGAGTCCATCGTAACGAAGCAGGGTCCGAGATCCTTTACATCCAGGACCCAGACCGCCTCCGGGTCCCCTAGCTCCCTCCAGAAGACCCCACGTATGCCCGTGATCGACCTGGCTGCAAGCGCGCCAGCGCCGCCGGGGTATTCCATATAGACTGCCCCGTGCCTCTTGAGCGCCCCGAGCGTGGAAGTGCCCATCCCCCCCTTACCCAGTATGCACCTGAGCTTGGTCCTTTCGATCAGCTCGCCCTCGCTCCTCTCCATCCTCATGCTAGTGGTCGGTCCTGCCGAGATTACCTTGTTCCCTTTCACGAGCGGACCGCAGTGGTATACCGTTCCGCCCGCGAGGTCGAACGGGAGTCTGCCCCCGCCCCTGAGTATCTCGAGCGCCCTCAGGTGAGCCTGGTCCCTCATCGTGAACAGCTCGCCCGTGAGGTAGACAACGTCCCCGGCATGGAGTCTGGTTACCTCTTCACCTCCGAGCCTCGTACCGATCCTGAACTCCTCTCCCAACTTACTTCAGAACCTCCTTATCACAGCCTCTGCCCCCTCCTGCTCTATCACGACCCTCCTGAGCGCCCAGCACTGGATGCTGACTGCAACAGGGAGGCTAGCCGTGTGGCAGTCCGCGAACTCAGCCTTCACTCCGAGCGCTGTTGTCTTTCCGCCGAATCCCATTGGCCCTATACCGAGCGAATTTATTTCCTGCAGGAGTTTCTCCTCGAGCTCCTTGCCCCTCTCGTCTGGGCTCAACTCGTCGAGTCTCCTCATCAAAGCCCTCTTGCTGAGCGTCACCGCCCCGTCCAGCGTCCCGCCCACGCCGACACCGACCACGATCGGTGGGCAGGGCTTCGCCCCGGCGTTCTCTACCGCCTTGGTCACGAAGCTTCTTATACCGTCTGACCCCTGGTCTGGATCGAGCATGGCCGCGGCGCTCACGTTCTCCGAACCAGCCCCCTTGGCAAGGATCCCGATCCTCGTCCTTCCGTCATGGCTTGGCTCCATGTGAACTACGGGGTTCCATCTGCCGAGGTTGTTCCCAGTGTTCCTCCTGGAAAGGGGATCGACTATGTTCGCCCTGAGTGGCACTGACTCTGTTGCCAGGGCGACACCCTCCCTAATCGCGTTGAAGAGCTCCCTGCAACCCATGTCGGTCCGCACGAAGAAGACCAGACTTCCCGTGTCTTGGCAGACTGGCACACCCCCCTCCCTGGCGAGCCTGATATTTTCGAGCATCGCTGCGATGACCTGCCGGCTCAGCCCCCCCTCCGACTGCAGCGCCCTTTCCAGAGCCTTCTCGACATCAGGTGGGATGTCTGTCTCAAGGATCCTTATGGCCTCGGCGATGATTTCAGGTTTCATAGGAGGCATCGAAGATTTGATAAGCGTTCAGGCTATAAAAATCCGTGTGGTCTTATTGTCCTCCTACGACACACTCCACAGGTTTGAGGCAGAAGTCTCCCAGATAGTCAGGTACGTCTACTTCAGGAGCCTGCCCAGGGCGGAGCAGGACCTCTCAGTCCTTAGGAATAAGTTGGCTTCCCTTGGCGAGATGGGGCGCGGCTTCTACGACGCTGTCAGGGGGATCTATGTCTCCTCGAAGGAACGAGACCAGACCTCCCTGTACATGAAACTCTACAAGCGGGGGGTGCCGCAAGAGATCCGAACAATGTCTGAGAAATTCAAGGGGGAGGCATACAGGTCTACCGTGGACGAGTACGAGCGGGGTTTCCTGATCGCATGGGAGATCTCTGCCAAGGAGCTCGCATTTCTCAAGGAGAACTACCCCGACTATCCACTCAAGGAAGAAGGAGAGCAAAGCAAGGCGCAACAGCCCAAGGCAGAGGAGGCATATGAGGTTGCGCCTAGGAAAAAGCCTAGGAGACAGGGTAGACCAGATTGATCGAGATGACCCATACCGCAAACCAGAGCAAGAAGAACATGAAGATGCCCGTCATGTAGTGCTTCTTCTTTTCAGGAACGCTGCTGAACGGTTCAAAATTCCTGAAGAATAGGAACGACACCAGGAAGACGACGATCCCTACCGCGATCCCGAGCTCCCCCCTGATGTTAAGCCCTCCTGTAAGGAACCCTCCGATAACTGCAAATATGGCCCTGATATAATACATCTTCCTATAGACCCCTTCCGGCTTGGGGGAGGACTGCCTTGAAGCTTGGTCTGACATCCCTTGACATCCTCGCTATCGTAAGAGAACTGAACTCCACCTTAATAAGCGCTCGCATCGAGAACTTGTACCAGGTCGAGGGCGGGGTATTTCTGCTTAGGCTGCACACGCGCTCCTCCCAAGCGGATCTTGCATTCGAGCCTGGGAAGAGGGCGAACCTGACCAGCTACAGGTTCACGATCCCTGAGAGGCCATCCCCGCTGGTTATGCATCTCAGGCGATTCTTGGTAGGTTTCAAGGTAGATCGGATCGAGCAATACGACTTCGACAGGATAATATCCGTAGATATCACAAGAGGGGAGGAGGGGTACACGGTCTACCTTGAGCTGTTCGGCGAAGGGAACCTCGTGATAGCGGACAGGGAGGGGACGATCAGGTTCGTGCTGAGGCCCAAGGAGATGAGGGACAGAGTCCTGAAACCCGGCGAGCAGTACCTCCCTCCCCCGAAGCGGGGGGTGGAGATATCCTCAGGGGCGGTACCGCCAGGGGCACTCAGTACCTCGCACGCCGCCTCTAGGTCCCTAACGCATGTCTTCAACCTCCCCGCGGAGCTAGTCGAGGAGGCGCTCATGAGGGCAGGGATCCCGCCCCAGGCGCCGTCGAGCTCCCTTACCGAGCAGAACCTCGCCGAGTTCAGGAACGCCGCGCTCTTGATACTCGAGGAGGTCAGGTCTGGCAAACTCAAGCCCGTGATCGTCGAGAGGGATGGGACCCCGGTTTCGGTCCTCCCCGTAGAATTCTCGACCATTTTGGGGGAGAGGAGGTATTTCCAGACATTCAACGAAGCCGTGGATGTCTACTTCAGCAACATCGTTATCGAGCAGACTGGCGACAAGAGGCGCGCGAGGGTGGAGGGGGAGATAAGCGCTCTGGAGTCGATCAGGGAGAAGCAGTTGGCGCACATAGGTGAGCTGGAGAGTAGGCGGACCCAATCGCTGGCGGTCGGGAAGCTAATACTGTCCAACCTCGGATCCGTCCAGTCTTCGATTGAGGCCGTCCTCCAGGAGAGGCGTTCTGGCAGGCGCTGGGAGGATATCCTCTCGCTCGATCATAGGATAAAGAGCATCGACGGGGATAGGGGTACGATGGTCTATTCGCTTGGGGGGGCTGATGTCGAGATAGACTTCAAGATGTCCGCGGCAAGGAACGCCGAGCGATACTTCTCTGAGGCAAAGGAAGCAGCAAAAAAGCTTGAGGGACTTAAGAACGCGCTCAAAGAGACCGAACTCAAGATAGAGGAAGCGCGGAGGGGACTTTCTCGGATCGAGGAGCCCAAACTACTGAGGTCGATGAAGAAAGATTGGTACGAGAAGTTCAGGTGGATGCGCTCATCTGACGGCTTTCTGCTTCTCGGGGGCAAGGACGCTAGCCAGAACGAGGTTCTAGTGAAGCGGCACCTCGGTTCGAGGGATCTGTTCGTGCACGCAGACCTCCCCGGCGGCTCGGTCGTTATCGTCAAGTCCGAAGGGAGAGAGATCCCGGAGAGGACGAAGGAGGAGGCGGTCGCCTTCGCTGTGGCATACTCAAGGGCTTGGAAGGCTGGGATTGGGGTCGCGGACGGATATTGGGTTCCACAAGAGCAGGTGTCGAAGTCCCCCCCATCAGGGGAGTACTTGGGGAAAGGCGCATTCATGGTATACGGAGAGAGGAACTATGTCAGGAATGTGCCCCTCCGTCTCCACCTGGGGGTGTTGCTATCCAATGACGAGTACAAGGTGATCGTTGGTGTTGGGATGGGCGATTCGGTTCCCTCGAAGACAAGTCTCTACGTGACTCTTAGGCCCGGAGGGCTCGAAGGTAAGAAGCTGGTCACCGCTATCAAGGAGAGGCTTGCCCAGGCGGCGGGGGAAGGCAACGGTGCTAAGATACGCGCCATACCAGATGGCGACCTCTTGAATCTGCTACCTCCTGGGGGCGCCGAGGTAGATTGAGTCCATGGTTCCAGCCGTTAGCTACATCCTGTAGCTCACTATAAATATCAGGAAACGCTTAGATTAAAACGGGGCTACAAATGGTTGGCATCCGCGCTCGGGTTCTCGTGGCCGACGTGATGACAAAAGACCTCGTGACTCTCTCAGAGACTTCGACCGCAAGGGAAGTGGCTGTCGCTATGTGTGGCAAGTCTGTAGGTTCGGTGGTGATAACCAAGGGAGGTCATCCTTCGGGCATAATTACTGAGAAAGATCTCGTCGAGAGGGTTCTTGTCCGGTCTAGAGATCCAGACCGCACATTAGCCCGGGAGATCATGTCGTCTCCTGTCTCAGTAATTGACCCGAAGGCAGATGTGATGGAGGCTGCCAGGAAGATGGCAAAGCTGGGCATCCGCCGCCTAGTTGTCGTTGACAAGGGTAACATGGTCGGGATAGTCACCTCCAGAGACATCGTTTCCACCGCGCCCGAACTGATCGAGGTACTTGCAGATGCCGCCCGCAACAGGATTGTGCCTTCCAGGGAAGGGGAGAGCCTTGCCGGGTTCTGCGACAGCTGTGAAGAGTGGTCCGAAGACCTCAAGGAGGTCAACGGTCATTTTCTGTGCGAGGTCTGCAGGATGGAGGCTGAGCCCTAATAAGCGAGATCATATCCTGGGTCCAACCGAGGTAAAGTAGACCTCAGTGGGGAGAGGATGCCACTATAGCCAAATTGAGGGGGTATTCTGAAGATATGAAAAGTGTTGGTGAATTGATGAAAAACCCTGTCGTAACAGTCTCAAAAAACGATACTGTGGCTAGGGCGAGGAACCTGATGCTGAGGGAGGGCGTGAGCCGGCTAGTCGTCGTCGAGTGCTCCGTCCCGATAGGCATGATCACGAAGAAAGATCTCGTCGCTGACCTTGCAAAGTACAGGATGCGTAACAGGGAACTCGAATCGATAACTGTCTTGGAACTGATGCGGGCTCCTGTCAAGGTAGTGAACGAAGACGCATCCGTCGAGGAGGCAGCAAAGACTATGGTAGAGAGTAACATAAGGGGGCTACCCGTCGTCGACTCTGGTGGGAGGCTCGTTGGCATCATCACCAAGACGGACGTGACCTCGTACTACCGTCAGTACTACGGAGGGACACACAAGGTAAACGAGATCGCGCGCAGGATCGAGGAGACCCCTGTGGTGAGGAGGACGCACTCTCTATATAGGGTCATCGACCTGATGGAAGCACATTCGGCTGACAGGGTGATAGTGGAGGAGGGAGGTAAGCCAATAGGGATAATCACGGAGACCGATCTTTCGTTCCTCAAACCAAACAGGAGTACGCCGCCTTTTATAAAAGGAGTCGCGTTAGAATCTGAGGAGGTCTCTTCTGTCAGACTATACCAACTCCCTACCGCTGAGGCCCTGATGACACACGACCCGATCGTTGTCGAGGACTCCAGCGACGCCGTCGAAGCGGCAGCAACACTCATGGATAACGGGATCGGGGGGATGCCCGTGGTAAACCGGGAGGGAGATCTGGTGGGGATGGTGACTAAATTCGACTTCGTCCGGGCAGTGGCTGGGGGTGCCTCTGCATGAGGCTGACAGAGATCGCCACTAAGGATGTTCCAGTCCTGAACAAGAACCGCCCTCTGCTGGACGCGTTGGAAGTGATGGAGAAGGATGGGTTAGAGAGCATCTGCGTCTCTGACGACGGCAAGATCGTCGGTAGCATCTCTAACACCGACATACTGGCTAAGATAGGGACCCAGCGGCTCAGGGCTGTCTCCCCGGGTTCGCTCTACATATCTGGTTTTATGAGCGAGTTCCCTGTGACTCTGTCGGACGACACCCCAATCAGGCGCGCAGCGAAGTTTATGCTAGAGCTCGACGCCGGGCTTCTGCCGATGTTCTATGGCGAGACCTTCTTGGGCGTTGTCTACAGGATAAACATGGCTAGGGCAGTGCATGACAGGACCGAAGAGGTATCCCAATTGATGCGTAAGAAGTTCCCCTCGGTCAAGTCAAACGATCGCGCCATCCATGCAAGGAAGATGATCCTAGAGAGCAGGACCTCAGTTCTGCCTGTCCTTAACGAGGACGGTAGGTACCTTGGCGCAGTGACGAGAGGCAGCCTGCTCAAGGCGCTTATAGATTTCCATATGTATGTCCCGGAGAAGCACCAGAAGGCTAGGATCCGGCAGTTGCAGATATCGAATGTGATGAAGGCAGACTATCCGTCCATTGGCGGCGATGCTAGGCTGTGCGATGCCGCAAGAAAGATCTTGGAGGAGCGCGCCCTTGGCATAGTGGTCGTCGAGGGGATGAGCCCTATTGGCTTGCTGACAATCGACGAGATCCTGAACTTCATAATCAGCACCTTCCCTGAGGAGCAGTGAGTTGCGTTTCCTCGCCGATGCCATGCTCGGAAAGCTTGCCAGGTGGCTCAGGATCATCGGGTACGATACGGAGTACCTCCCCTCAGCAAGCGATGAAGAACTCATATCGATGGCCGAGAGCGAATCCAGGCTTCTGCTGACCAGAGACAGCGAACTCTTCAGGCGGGCCACGAGGAGGGGGGTCCCTTCCCTCCTACTCCGCTCGACCACAATTGAGGGCGAGCTCAGGGAGATCTCTGGCGCGGTCGCAGTCCGTCTATCGGGAGAGACGAGGTGTCCGCTCTGCAATGTTGTACTCGTCGAGGACGAAAAGAGCAGAGCACCTTCATCAGGAGGGTCTATCTGGGTTTGCCCAAGGTGCGGAAAGTTTTATTGGCACGGGACCCATTGGTTGAGGATAAGCGCGACGCTCAGGGACTCAGGGATAGCGTAGGCGGCTAGAGGTGGCCTTAATGTATACCATCAGAGAAGGAGAATTCCTCGTGAGACTAGCCAGGAGTGCAGTGGAGACTTACCTCTCCACCGGCACAAAAATCAGCCCTCCCGCGGCTCCCAGCCCACGTTTGCTAGATAAGTCTGGGGTATTCGTAACGCTGGAGAAGGTCTCCATAGGGGTTGAAGGTCGCTCGCTCAGGGGGTGCATCGGGTACCCTGAGCCCCTCCTCTCCCTTGTGGAAGCTACCGTCGATTCAGCACTCGGTGCCGCTTTCAACGACCCGCGCTTCCCTCCGGTTGAGCAAGGTGAATTGGGATCGATAGTCTTTGAGGTGAGTATACTGACCCCTCCTATTCGCGTCGAGACTAGTCACCCGAAGGAACTCCCAACCCTGATTAGGGTAGGGAGAGACGGACTCATCATCGAGAGCGGATTCTATAGGGGTCTCTTGCTCCCGCAGGTGCCAGTCGAGTATGGCTGGGACGAGGAGACATTCTTGGCGGAATGCTGCATGAAGGCTGGGCTCCCTCCTGACGCGTGGCTCTCAAGGAAGACTGCTGTCTATAGGTTCACTGCCGAGATATTCGCAGAAGCCACCCCCAGAGGCGAGGTTGTGCAGAAGCCTCTCTAGAGTGTTTTTTATGCGGGTCTACTTCGGTCCGTGCGGGATCGCGCTGGGGCATGCTGGTCGCTGCATCCCCATCGCAAAGGCCCTCAGGTCCTCGGGCAATGGGGTCTTCTTCTCCACTTATGGTGAGGCAGTCGAGTTCGTAAGGAAGGCGTCGTTTCCCGTGGGAGAGGCGCCTCCGATCAAGGTGTTCGAAAAGGTGGACGGAGAATTCGACTTCCGTAGGACACTCTCGGCGGGACCAAAGAACCTCTACCAATTCGCACTTCAAATAGGCGCGGAGATCTCGCTTATCGAGCGCTTCAAGCCAGATGTTGTCGTTTCCGACAGTCGCCTCTCCACAGTTCTAGCAGCAAGGATGATTAGGATCCCCTCCGTCCTCCTGCTCCACCAGCTCAGGATCATGATCCCGCACCGGAGACCGATAAAAAAGAGATACAAACTCAGGATAAAGTCTAATGTAGAGCGGCTAGGGCTCGAGATCCTCGGCAGCCTCTGGAAGAGGAGCAAGGTTATCATTGTTCCTGATCTCCCTCCTCCCTACACGATCGCAAAGGCGAATGTGGTCCCGTCTTACCAGTACCTCAAAAAAGTTAAGCTTGTGGGGCCAATCATTCCCAAACATCCCGAGGAACTCCCAGAGCAGGCAGAAATTAAGCGTGCACTCGGATTCGATGACAGGCCTCTGATATTCGCCGCCATAAGCGGGACGAAGGCCGAGAAGTTGATGATTACGAAAACCATGGCAGAGATCTTTAGGGAGTTTCCTGACAGGTACAACATCGTCCTCTCCCGTGGGATATCCGACTCGCCATGCCCTGAAATCAGGACTAACGGTGGCAGGCTGCGCATATACAATTGGGTCGATGACCGCTATGCGTACCTCAAAGCATGCGACCTCCTCGTCACCCGTGGCGGTCACAACACCGTGGGGGAGTCCATTTATTATGGCAAGCCCATGGTCGTCATACCTACGATTGCGCATTCGGAGCATCAAGGCATCGCGGAGTCGGTCGAGAAGATGAAGATCGGGAAAAGGATACAGCAGTACGATCTGAACAGGGCTTCGCTCCTGGCTGCGGTTGAGGAGATCCTAGAATCCGGGGATTATTCCAAGAGGATTCTGGAGGCTCAGAGGTTCGCAAAGAACTACGATGCCATTGAGTCTATATGCAGAACCATACGTGTAGTCGCATCGGGAGGATCCCTGTAGACGTCTTAGTCAGAGCACAAGGGGGGAGCCCTGCGGTTTTTGCATGGATCCCGTAAGATCGTGGCAGCCATGCCCAGGCAGTCATCGTTGCTATCAGGTCTATTTTTTGGGATAGCGCGTTAAAAATGGGTGCGGAGGGCAAGTCGTTGGAGAAAGTCACTGGCTTGAGATCAGGGTGACGCTCCTCAGGAGCTCCTCTATCCTCCTTATCTCCTCCACCTTCCTGCTCAACTCCTTGACGTCGTCTGTCTGGATCTTGACTATCACGTCATATTCTCCAAAGACGACAGTGCCCTCAACGACACCTTTTATCTTGAGGCACTTCTCTAGCACTTCCCTCTCTTTGCCGATCTTGCTAACTCCCAAAACATAGGCGGTGAAAACCAAGGCAATTCCTCCATAGTCGGACTCAGTTGCTATTAACCCTTTAAAAAGGTTAGGTAATAATTACGCAGTTCTATCACTAACATTTATCAGAGGATTCCTTTACCTCAGTGCTATGGGCTTGCTTCCTGTACTCCTCGCTATCCTGATCGCCAACGGAAGCGGAGTTGCATACAGCTACAACCTGACAGTAAGGCTAGAGAACGGAGCATCCCCCCTCAGCTTAGATGATGCCTACAGCCCTTTCTCGCTCCTACTGAACCAGAATGTATTCAAGAATGTCTCTGGACAATCGGTCAGTATTGAGTCGGTCAGACTCAACGGGTTTGAAGTCCCGTGGAGTCTCGAATATGACAGTGATGGGAACCCTCTTGTCACCATCAACTCTTCAGGCGGGTTAGCCCCGATGCAAGAGGCGACAGTCGAGCTCCTCTTCGCGATCGAGATAGAAAGGGATGCGCCTGAGATCAATGTGGATAATATAGGGCGCATCTCAGACATACCCACCGAGTTGAAGGAGGCATATCCACTCACTGGGATCTGGGATCTCTCGAAGCTTGGTGATCCTGAGGCTCTCATCCAGGTAGCTGATTCGATTAGGGGAGAGGAGGAGAACGTCATCCTGATAATCAAGCATCTCTTGGAGTGGTTCGAGGCGAACATGGTCTACGCTTCAAACAACACCTCTCCTCAGACTGTCTGGGAGACCTTTATCCAAAGGCGCGGCGACTGCGACGACCAGTCGAACCTCTTTGTGCTCTTCTGCCGGCTTTACGGGATACCTGCCTATGCTGCCATAGGACCAATTTATCTCCCAGGGCAGGTCGAGGACGAAGCTGATCAGAACATGCGGTTCAAGACCGAGAACGTCGGTTGGCACGGGTGGGCGATGGTTTACCTCCCGCTCCGAGGGGGTGGCGGGACGTGGATCCCTGTGGACCTAACTTATTTCAGAGGTGCATATGCAGAGGGAGGTCACATCAAGAGCAAGGACTACCTCCAGCATATCACCGGCGCAGCCCTCTATTACAGGGATACCGTCGTCTTCATCGAATACATCAATTATGACCACATCTCGGAATACGCGAGTATACGGGATGTCTTGGTGAGCTCGGACTGCGTTTGGATCGAGTTCCACCAAATGCTCCCCATCTCACAGCCTTCCTTGTTCTCTTCGGCTCTGTACCTAGCATTGGCGATCGTGGCGGTTGCGTCTATCCTACTCATCGCGCACTCTATACTCCGGCGGAGAAATCGTGGGGGATTGCCTTTCGAGGGCGAAGGGCAGAAAGCCTTTTGTTTGGTTTCGTCTAAACTTTAGACATGGAATTAGACAGCAATGATCTCTCCGAGTTCTACCATCGGTTGCTCTCTCCGCGAGTGGCTGCCTTGGTCGTTACCCTCAAAGAGGATATGCGACCAAATGTTATGGTCGCGGCGTGGCACACTCCTGTGTCAGTCAGACCCCCCATTGTGGGAGTTTGCATAGCTCCGTCGAGGTTAACGCACCTCCTGATCCACAGGAACAGGGAGTTCACGCTTAACATCCCGGATCTATCAATGAAGGATAAAGTCGAAGCTGCGGGATCTAGCTCGGGCAGGGATTTTGACAAGTCCACACTCTTCAAATTCGCACCCTCGGTCAAGATCAGGACTCCCGTGATTGAAGGAGCTATCGGGGTCGTGGAATGCGAGCTCGGCCGGACAATCGATGTAGGAGATCATTCAGTTATCTTCGGGAATGTAGTCTCCTGCAGGGCAAAGGGCTTCTGGGAGGTGTGGCGGTCGGAATCTCCCCTCCTCCACCTCGGCTCTAACTTCTACACAGTCATGAAGGAAGTTCCCCTCAGGTAGGTTTCGTTGTTCAACAATTGCCTCAACGCCCGATCTTAGATCGAACTCCTCCGCCCCCATGGGGCCCCTTCCGCGCCGCTACGGGTCCCCATCCTGCCTGGCTTCGTTCTTGTGCCCTCGCGTCTTCCAGACGAAACTATAACTATAATTACTGGAGAGGCAGATCCTCTAGTAACCTTTCGGGAATGGTTTGGTGAACTGCTCTTGTCGGAGAGGGACACTATAGAACTGGCAGAACTCAAAAAGTCCTTGGAGGAAAAAATCTCAAAGCTGGAGAAAGAGCTAGCACTCTGCAAACTCAACATCAAGCTGATTGACGAAGCCCTTGCGAAGGTCAGTTTCAAGCCCGCAAGCAAGCTCATCGAGACGCGGGCAATGGAGGAGTTAAAACTTCCACAGGAGGTCCCTGCGCCGCAGGAGGCATCGGCGCAGCAACCCCAGCCTGCACCCGCAGTCCCACAACGGGAAGTCGCCCCCCCTCCGCCAGCGGGCGATTCCGCCTCCGAGGCGGTGGGGGAGCGACCATTCTTCATCAGATCCAAAACGGGAGAGGAGCTGGGGACCATATTTGTAAGTCGTTCGTTGGTGAGGATAGTTCCGAGGGCGGATCTACACCTAAATGTAAGGACCCCGCCTTTCCAGACATTCTTTGTGGATAGAGTACTCGGTGAGATGCGAAGGAAGGACGAGATGGCGGCAGATGCGGGGTCGAAAGACCCGATGTCTATTATTGAGCACAAGATCGTCCTCGACGGCGAGACTATAAAAGAGATACGAATTGAAAATCTGGACGACGAGTCCCGCCTCAGGGAGATCAAGAGTTCGATAAGGTGGACGTTCGAGAGGATGCTCGAGAAGGCTAAAGGCTGATCGGTTCTTCCTTATCCCTTGGTCGGCTGTCCGCAACCAGACCTTCTTCTTGTGGGTCCCTCCATTTAGCACATGAGTGTATGTACAACTTATTTTCTTGTAGTGTATGGATGGATGGATGCTTATTCCGGAGCTTAGGGACTGGTTGGAACTGAAAGTGCGGGAAAACTGTAGATGGAACTGACTGCAGAGGAGGCACTATTGGGGCAGGTGACTGCTTCATTCCTATTCTCGATCACTATGGCTAAATCTAAGTCAGGTGTCTTCTGGCTTACTTTCATGGTCCGGTTCTTGCGGGAGGGTAGCCAGAATTTCGAGGATCTCCGGAAGGCTGTTTATCAGGTAGTCAGGCTCGAACGCCCTCAGCTCCTCCTCCGATCTGATCCCTGTGGTTATCCCTGCCACCTTAACTCCCAGCTCCTTGGAGGGCTTGATGTCCATTTCACTGTCCCCAACGACCAGGGCTTCCCCCGTGCCAATGTTGAGCAAGTCGAGCACCTTCTTTAGGTGGAGTGGACTGGGCTTCGGATTCTCGGTCTGGTCCCTAGATACCACGGCATCGAAGCAGCCTTCCAGACAATGCCTCTCTAGAACAGTCTTGACTGCCTTGGAATTGTTGTAAGTGAATATGGCACATTTTATTCCACCCTCCTTCAATGCCTTTATCGTCTCCTTGACCCCTGGAAGGAGCGAGGCTGACCTGGCTGCCCTGATCTCGTGGTCTACAGCCATCGCCTCCCCCCTCCTGAGGATCCCTGTTACCTCGGGCCGGCTCATTCCCTTCCCCAAGAAGTGTGTCTCAACGGTTGCCTTGATCGTCGAGAAGGACTGAGAAGGCTTGAGCACACCAGAAGGGAAGCCCTGTGACTCGAAGTAGGCTATCACATCCTCCTTGATCCTTAAGCTGTCTATGTTGAACTTGACCAACACTCCGTCTAGGTCGAAGATCACTGCCCTCATCTCGAGGATCACGCCGTGCCGGATCAGTGGCAATTAACTAGATAAAGATTTGTGAGCATTACTTATTGATGGCATCCTTCCGGAGGATTTTCCTGTGTCCCTCATGTACCAAGAATTAGTGGAATTGTACGACCGGCTCAGCGCCACCACAAAGAGGCTTGAGATGACTGATATCCTCGTCCAGTTCTTCAAAAATTGCCCCAATTCGGTCTTGGACAAGGCAGTCTACCTGACCCAGGGCAGGCTCTACCCTGAGTTCGTGCCCCTTGAGCTCGGGGTTGCGGACCGCCTTATCATAAAGAGCATAGCCCAGTCCGTTGCAGCGCCAGAGTCAGAGGTGAACGCTCTATACAAGAGGCTTGGAGACCTAGGAAAGGTGGCAGAGTCGATGCTCTCCAAAGGTAAGAAGCAGGCGACACTGTGCTTCTTCTCTGGAGAGGCTCGCCGTGACAAAGTTACCGTTGAGCATGTCTACAATGTCTTGGATAGGATCGCGCGGGCACAGGGGGAAGGATCCCAGGAGGAGAAGATACGCCTTCTTTCGGATCTCCTTAGGGACGCTTCCCCAAGGGAGGCAATGTACATCGTGAGGACCGTCTCAGGGGCAATGCGCTTGGGCATCGCTGACATGACGATACTTGACGCCCTTGCGATAGCCTTCGCTGGCTCGAAGGATGCAAGAGAATCAGTTGAGAGGGCGTACAACATGACGAGCGACCTAGGCACCATCGCTGTTACACTCGCTACCGAGGGCATTGGGGCTTTGAGGTCGATCAAGCCCATCCCGGGAAGGCCCGTGAGGCCGATGCTCGCAGAGCGCCTCTCATCCCCAGAGGAGATCCTAGAGAAGATGGGGGGGAGATGCGCCGTTGAATACAAGTACGACGGTGAGCGTGTCCAGATCCACCGCGATGGAGACGGGAGAATAAACCTCTTTTCGAGGCGCCTAGAGAACATAAACGGTCACTACCCTGATGTGTTGGAACTGGCAGCACATAGGTTGGCATCTGAAACATTCATCGTTGAGGGGGAGATCGTGGCGGTGGATTCGTACACCGGCGACATGCTTCCGTTCCAGGAACTCATGCACAGGAGGAGGAAGTATGGGGTTGATGAGGCTATGCAGGCGTACCCGGCAGCGCTCAAGCTCTTCGATGCACTTCTCGTCGAAGGGGACGACCTGACGCTGGAGCCTTACCCTGTCCGTAGGGAGCGGCTGAGCGAGATCACAAGGGAGGGAGATAGGATCTCCTTGGCCAAGCAGAGGGTCGTCAGCGATGCACGTTCTCTTGAGAACTTCTTTGAGGAGGCTATAAGCGAAGGGTGTGAGGGGCTAGTGGCAAAGTCCATCGACAGCTCCTCTGTATACAAGGCAGGGGCTAGGGGGTGGCTGTGGATCAAGTACAAGCGGGACTACCGGAGCGAGATGCAGGACTCGGTCGACCTAGTGGCTGTCGGTGCCTATTGGGGGACTGGAAGGCGGGCTGGTAACATAGGCACGCTCCTACTAGCGGCCTACGACCCAGATGAAGATGTCTTTAGGACGGTCTGCAAGTGCAGCACTGGCTTCAGCGACGAGGAGATCGCGGGTATGAAGTCCTTGCTCGAGAAGGATATTATCAGCCATAAACACCCGCGGGTCGACTCGAAGCTGAGCCCAGACATGTGGCTCTCGCCGTCCAAGGTTCTCGAGGTCAGGGGGGCTGAGATAACGCTCTCGCCCATACACACTTGCGGTCTGGGCATGATCAGGGATGGTTCAGGTCTAGCGATCAGGTTCCCACGGTTCACTGGGAGGTGGAGGTCTGAGAAGAGGCCGGAGGATGCCACTACCGTCATGGAGATCGTCGAGATGTACAAAAGCCAGTTGAAGAAGGTTTCCTGAGCGGCTCGCCCTCCCTACGCATAACTTAATATACTTGAATAGTGTTCGATTGGACAGGGATAGCCGAAGGAACTGAATTTTTCAGCTTCTTCTGTGCCCCTAAAGAAGGAAAGGAGGGAAGTGTGTGGGATACTACCGTGAAGGCACAAGGAGATTCGGAGGTCCAAGACGCGGTCCAGCGAACTTCGGTCCCAAGCCCGTGGAAGAGGGCAAGGAGTACGAAGTCGACATCAAGGAAGTCAGTAGGCGCGGCGAAGGCATAGCCCGGATAGAGGGCTTTGTAGTCTTCGTCCCGAATACGAAGGCCGGAGACCACGTTAAGATCAAGATCTCGAAGATCTCAAACCGTTTTGCAACTGCTGAAGTTGTACAGTGATGGTAAAGTGACTGCTAGCTGCAGTTACTTTTCTTTTTTCCATTGATTCTTTACATCTGAGCAGATAATTAATTAGTTAATTAATTACGGTCTCTAGGACGAGCAAAGGAAGGGATTTGCCCAGCATCATTCAGTTTATTTACTACTATTTTTATACTATTGATTGGATATTATGATCGGTGGTTTTTTGCAGACCATCAACTATCCGTTCGGAAGACTTGAGCTCGGGCATCACATGGATCTTCTACTCAACGGGAAAGCCCTCGAGTCGGATTTGAGGCGTCTTAGGGATATCGTGCCGGTTCTGAGAAACAAGGAGTTTGCGGCAAAGGAGGATCCAGAGCGGGTACTTTACAGGATGTACAGGTCGGTCACGGCGCTTCCAGTGCACGCCGAGTTCTTCAGGATGCACTCCGTCCGTTTTGACCTCACAGTGATGGATGCTTGCCTGCTTGACCGAGAGCCGAACAAGACGCTAGGTCATTTGCACCCCGAGGCTAGACCGGGGCTCTCCTACCCGGAGCTCTACCAGGTCCTTTACGGCAGAGCATGTTACTTGCTGCAGAGGTTCCAGGGCAGGAGGGTGATAGACTTCGTGGTTAACGAAGCAGGTCCAGGGGATGCAGTGCTCATCCCACCGAACTACGGTCATGTTACAGTCAACATAGGGCATACGCCGCTAGTGATGGCGAATCTGGTTTCGACCCAGTTCTCATCCATCTACGGCATTTACCGTGAGCTAGCAGGCGCCACTTACTATCTTCTCGATGACGGAAGCTTGGAACCTAACCCCTGCTACCGAGACCATCCTGAGCCTTCGAGATCGGACGAGAAATTCCCTGTATGCAAGGATATATACACAGATTTCCTCTCATGCCCAAACAGCTTCAGCTTCCTCAATGACCCTACTAGGCTGCCGTCCAGGTTCTGCCGAGCTAGGTGAGCCCATACCATGGCTTATGCCGCTGTGACTGTGTGCCTCTTTCAATTTATGCACTGACAGACCTTAAATCTTTTAAATACATCTTTCTCAAATGTGGACAGTGAGCAGTATGGGAAGCCACTCCCTCCCGTTCTATACCATGGATGATTTTGCCTTTGAAGGCAAGAAGGTCCTGCTCAGGGTTGACATCAACTCGCCGATTGATCCCAAGACCGGGGCTATAATCGACGACACGAGGATAAAGAGCCACGCGAAGACTGTGAAGGAGCTCGTCCGCATGGGAGCCTCTGTGGCGATCCTAGCACACCAAGGGCGCCCTGGGGACAGCGACTTTACGAACCTTGAGGCGCACGGAGAGCTACTATCCCGATACCTCGACATTGAGGTGAAATACGTAGAGGACATCTTTGGACCTTATGCCAGGTCTGAGATATCGAAGATGAGGCCCGGGGACGTCCTGCTTCTTGAGAACACGAGGTTCTACTCCGAGGAGAACATAGAAAAGGTGCCCGAGGCACAGGCGAAGACCTTCTTGGTAAGGAGGCTGTCGCCCCTATTCTCTGTCTATGTAAACGATGCGTTCGCGACTTCCCACCGCTCCCACCCCTCCTTGGTAGGATTCCCGGTCGTGATGCCCTCGGCAGGGGGTCGCCTGCTCGAGGCAGAAGTGGGGATCCTGAGCAGCCTCTTCAAGCCCTCCTCCAAGCCTTGCGTCTTTGTACTGGGAGGGGGTAAAGTTTCAGACTCTGTACAACTTATGGAGACGCTCCTACCTAAGGGACTGGCTGACAGGGTGCTCTTGACAGGAATGATATCGCACCTCTTCCTCATCGCGCGAGGGCATAGGGTCGGGAAGGCGACTATCAAGATAATGGAAGGGAAGGGGCTGAATGCGCTTCTCCCCCGGGCAGAGGCTTTGCTGAATAAGTACGGGGAGATGATACTCACCCCTTCAGACGTCTCTTACCTGAAGGGGGATCAGCGGGTGGAGACGAGCTTGAATGGTATCCCAGACGACGCCCCGATATACGACATTGGAGAGTCTACGATTGAAGAGTACTCGAAGATCCTGAAGGAAGCCAAGACGGTGATAATGCGAGGTCCGGCTGGCTACATCGAGGACCCGCGCTTCACGAAGGGATCCGAGAAGCTGCTACTTGCACTGGTTGGTGGAAGCGCAGTCTCTCTCCTCGGGGGCGGGCACCTCAGGGCGATATCCGAGAGGCTGGGGATAGCCGACAAGATCGGTTACTTCAGCACTGGAGGGGGGGCATTCATAACGTTCCTCTCTGGAGACAAGCTCCCTGCTTTGGAAGTTTTAATAGCCTCTAAGCAGAAGTTTAGGTCAGACAGGTGATCGGGAGGCATATTGATTGAAGATTAGGGTTGCCATAAACGGCTACGGTACGATAGGCAAAAGGGTTGCAGACGCAGTCCTAAAGCAGAGAGACATGATCCTCGCAGGCGTAACAAAGACAAAGCCGAACTTCGAGGCAAACATTGCCAAGAGCAAGGGCATTAAAGTCTACGCTGCGTCCGCCGACAAGCTTAAATCTTTCCAAGATGCCGGCATGGACGTCTCCGGTACGCTTGAGGACCTGATCAGAGACTGCGACGTGGTTGTCGACTGCACGCCTGGGAAGGTGGGCGCAACCTACAAGCCCATGTATGAGAAAGCTGGAGTAAAGGCGGTCTTCCAGGGAGGAGAGAAGCACGATGTCGCGGGATTCTCATTCAACGCGGTTTGCAACTACAGTGAGGCCTTGGGCAGGGACTTTGTCAGGGTCGTCTCGTGTAACACCACCGGTCTATGCCGTAGCTTGTATGCACTGGACAGGGCCTTTGGGGTAGATAAGGCTAGGGTAGTGCTGATCAGGCGAGGCGCAGACCCTTCGGAGGACAAGAAGGGTCCGATAAACAGCATCCTCCCAGATCCCGTGACAATACCTTCTCATCACGGGCCTGATGTACAGAAGGTTCTCCCTCACATAGGCATAACTACTTCCGCATTCGCCGTTCCGACGACGCTAATGCATGTCCACTGGCTAAACCTTGAGCTTGGCAAGAGTGCCTCCGAGGGAGATGTGCTGTCAGTGCTTTCGTCTTACCGAAGGATAATGCTTGTCTCTGCGTCCGAGGGTGTTGACTCCACCTCCCAGATAGTCGAATACGCGAGGGATCTCGGTAGGCACAGGTACGACATGCCTGAGCTAGTGGTATTCAAGGAGTCCGTGAAGTCGTTCGGGCGCGAGCTCTACCTTACACAGGCCGTCCACCAGGAATCTATCGTTGTACCAGAGAACATCGACGCCATAAGGGCAATGACTAGGCTGTGCGAGACCGCAGAGGAATCGATGAAGATGACCGACGAGAGCTTGGGGTTGGGAGGGTAGCCTGAAACTTGTTCAAAAAGATACTAGTCCCCATAGACGGATCTCCTGCTTCACTCCGGGCGCTAGACATGGCGATCGAGTTCGCCATGAAGGACGGGTCGAAGCTCTCCCTTATCCATGTGGTGAATCCCCCCTCCGTGTGCAAAAAGCCTGCGATAATCGAGGAGCTAAAGGCGGCAGGGAACTCGGTTCTGGACATGGCTGCGTCAAAGTGCGACTCTTTCGGTATATCCGTAAAAAAGGTTCTCAGAGTGGCAGAGGAGAACAGGACATCTACAGCCTACGAGATCTTCCGCGAGGCTGTCGACGGGAACTATGACTGCGTAATAATAGGCTCCCGCGGTTACTCAGGGGGCATGGGGATCCTGATGGGGAGTGTTTCTATCTCGGCAGCACTGAGCCTTCCTTGCACGACCATAATAGTTAGGTAAATGAGCTGCTAGCTCGCGCAGGAGATGGCGGGGGAGCGGCTCGTACGGCATAAATGAGAGGTCCTAAAATCATGCAATGCAGGATAAACTTCGGCACCGACGGTTGGAGATCGAAGCTAGATGGAGACTTTACTCCGGAAAACGTAGCCAGGGTTGCGGATGCGATTGCTAGATACCTGCAGGAGACCCGGCGTGCGGACAGGGGCGTCTTCATCGGGTACGACGGCAGGGGCACATCAAGGGGACTCGCAGAGACATGCGTCTCCGTGCTTGCATCGGCTGGTGTCGAGTGCTTCATGCCACCATCGCCCGTCCCCACCCCTGTGGCAGCTTTCTCAGCTGTGAGGTACTCCCTCGCAGGCTCAATAATGATCACAGCCTCCCACAACCCGCCGGAGTACAACGGAATCAAGTTTATCCCGCACTACGGCGGTCCTGCAATGCCAGAAATAACCCGAAGGATAGAGCAGCTCATCCCCCAAGATCCGCCCAGGAGCATCCGAACCAGGTCTGGAAAAACACCCGTCATAGAACTTAACCCGCTTGAGGACTACTTACGCCACCTCTCCGGCATCCTGAAGTCTGGTCTGTCTGGGGTGAGGGTGATTGTAGATCCCATGTACGGTGCCACTTCTGGTTTCTCCAGAGAGGTTCTTGAGCACCTTGGTGCGACAGTCGAATCCATACGAGACAGGGCAGCCCCGGATCTTGGAGGGTTGATCCCAGACCCCATTCCTGAAAACTTGGGGGAGCTTAGGTCTAGGGTCCTCTCCTCCAATTGTGACCTCGGGATAGCTTTCGACGGAGATGGTGACAGACTCACTGCCGTTACCTCCAGCGGAGTTTTCTTGATGGTGAACCAGCTCTTGCCCCTCCTCTACATCCATCTACTCGAGAGAAGATCGATCAGGGGAGACGTTGCGAGAACCGTCGCGACGAGCCACCTGGTGGATCGGGTAGCGGCCTCGCACGGACAAAGGACGATAGAGGTTCCAGTAGGATTCAAGTACATCGGCGAGCTCCTGATGCGAAAGGAAGTCGTGATTGGTGGAGAGGAGAGCGGTGGGATGAGCTTTGGATTGCACATACCAGAGAAGGACGGTGTTGCTTCTGCGGCTATGCTAATGGAATCTATAAAGTCGTCGGGACTGCCCCTCGGTGAGATGTACGATCGCCTCCAGGCTGACTACGGTCGTTTCTTCTCAGGGAGGATAGACCTAAGGGGAGAACTCAGGGGGGATCCTATCGGTTCGGTCGAGGCGGCGTTAAGGGACAAAGGCGAGTTGCTTGGTAAGGTCATCCAAAGCGTCGACAGGAAGGATGGGATTAAGATATTGCTAGGTGACGGGTCTTGGATCCTCTTCAGAAAGTCCGGCACTGAGGATGTCGTTAGGGTCTACGCAGAGTCTAGTGAGAAAGCCTTCACACAGTCGCTACTCGATTATGGCAGATCGCTCGTTTCTAGTTTCATATGAAACGGCAAATTTAAGTTAGACTCAAGTATACTTTCCACGGTGTTTGAATGGATCAGAAAGGCAAGGCATTGGCACTGATCATCGCGACAATCATCACGATCTCTTCAGTTGGCATTCTGTTTGCCGCCGGGTACCTTAACAACAATTCGCCTATCGAGATCGTCGACATGGCAGGGAGGACGGTGAAGGTCAACGCCACAGTGAGCCGGGTCGTTATACTCGAGTCCTACTGGACAGAGATAGCCTGCGTACTAGGCGCCCAAGACAATATAGTTGGAATAGGCAGCTATGTTACCTCCTCCGTCTTCATACCCGACTCGGTAAAGAACAAGACCGTTGTAGGTAACGTCTTTTCGGGAGTCAACATCGAGACGGTCCTGTCCCTCCAGCCCGACTTGGTGATCATGGACTATGGCTATGGGAAGGCGAGCGATATAGTTGCGAGCCTTGAAAGTGCTGGCATCCCTGTGGTGACGCTCTTCGCAAAGAACTTCGGCGACATCACAAACGCCACGGCCATAATCGGGAAGGTCTTCGGCAAGACCGAAAGGGCACAGGCGCTAGTCAACTACATGAATGCGCTTCACACACAGCTCCTGTCTAACGCCAGCAAGATCCCTGTCTCGGAGAGGCCCCGGGTGCTCATCTGCAACCTTGATGTATGGAAGGACGGGCTCATCTACACTTATTCGAACACGAGCTGGGGCAATGTGGTTGTAGATGTCGGCGGTATAAACGTAGCACACGAAGGCTTCGGAGACAAGTCTTGGGTGAAGGTTAACATGGAGCAGGTCCTCCTCTGGAATCCCGACATAATCGTGGTGGTCGGTAGGACACAGTCTGTCCTCGAGTCCCAGATCTCCTCAATGAACGATTCAACATGGCTGAGCCTCAACGCGGTCAGGGGAGGGAGGGTCTATCCGGTGTTGACAGGATCATACGACCTGAACAGCTACTTGGATTGGACCCCGAGGATGGTCGTGGGGGAGCTTGAGCTGGCAGGGTACATACAGCCCGCCCACTTTGCGTCTCTCAACTGGACCGCGACAAAGGAGCAACTGCTCACCAACTACTACGGTTACCTGAAAGGTTGATATCCTCCTTTTTCTCTCTTCCTACCCACTATGCGTGGTCGCTTGCGATGATGAGGAAGAAAATCCTTCTCTTTTCTGTGATCCTGCTTCCTTTGCCGATCTTCTTGGCATCCCTTTTCGTTGGGGTTTATCCGATCGAGCCGATTGCAGTGCTTGGAGTTCTGGCGCGCAGGCTGACTGATCCCTTCGGTCAGGTACCGTCAGATATCTTTGACGTCGTTGTATTCAACATACGTATGCCGAGGGTCCTGCTCGCCCTGGTTGGCGGGATTGCCCTGTCGGTAGCAGGGGCTTCACTTCAAGGGGTCTTCAGGAACCCCCTCGTGGACAGCTACATACTCGGCGTCTCCGCAGGGGCTGGCTTCGGTGCTGCCCTGGCGATAGCATACCTGCCTGGAGTGCCCGGCTCTGTCCAGCTCTTTTCCTTCGCTATGGGATTCACCGCCTTCTTCACGACCTACGCTGTGGCCAAGACCAAGGGGGAGACACCCGTGATCTCCCTCGTCCTGTCCGGTGTGATAGTGACCGCCTTATTCTCTGCAATGCTGTCCATCATAAAGTTCTTCACCGAGGCGGAACGGCTTGCAGGAGTCGTCTACTGGATGATGGGGAGCCTAGCTGTGACGGGGTGGGCTCCCCTCTTACAGACGGCCCCCCTCATACTCGCGGGCTTTGCACTGGTGTTTCTCATGCGCTGGAGGATAAATGTGCTTTCGATGGGAGAAGAGGAGGCTAGGGCGCTAGGCATAAATGTAGAGCGAGACAGGTTTCTGGTATTATTTGCTGCGACCTTGATGGTATCGACGTTCGTTTCGGTTGCAGGTATCATCGGCTGGATCGGGCTAGTCGTCCCACACACGGTAAGGATGCTGCTGGGAAACCCTGACAATAGGCAGGTGATCCCTGTCTCTGCCAGTCTGGGAGCAGCCTTTCTCATGATCGCTGACGACCTCGCGAGATCTGTCGCATCCTTCGAGCTGCCTGTGGGCGTGATCACAACACTCGTAGGCGCACCGTTCTTCCTATACCTGCTCAGGATGAGAGGTGGATCTACTTGGAGGTAATCGGCATCTCAGGTCTGAGGTTCTCGTACGGAGAGGGTTTCTCCGTGAGGGCTGATTCACTGTCGGTCGGCGAGGGGGAAGTCTTGACCTTGTTGGGTCCGAACGGCTCTGGGAAGACCACGGTTCTGAAGTGCATTAATGCGCTGCTAAAGACTTCGACAGGGCGGATCTCGATCTGCGGTAGGGACATATCGAGCTACACGCGAAGCACCCTATCAAAGGTCGTAGGATATGTGCCACAATCACACACGCCGACATTCCCCTTCACAGTCTTCGATGTGGTTCTGATGGGAAGGGTTTCGCACCTCGGTCTCTTCCAGCAACCTTCACGTTCTGATCGCCTCAAGGCTGAGGAGGCCCTAAAAACAGTCGGGATCTCAAGGTTAGGCGACCGAATCTACACAAAGATCAGCGGCGGAGAACGGCAGCTTGTGCTCATAGCTAGGGCGATAGCGCAGGAGCCCAAGCTCCTCCTCTTGGACGAGCCCACTGCCCACCTAGACTTCAAGAACCAGATAACCACTCTCAGCACTATAAAGCGGCTGTCGAAGGAGAAAGGGCTTGCGGTAATGATGAGCCTCCATGACCCTAACCACGCCCTCCTATACTCCGACCTGATCGCCCTCATGAGAAACGGTGAGATCCTGATATGTGGACCGCCGGAGGATGTTGTTAATGACAAGACGATCGAGGAGATCTACAACCTCCCGGTTGACGTCGTGGACCACGCGGGGAGGCAGTTCATCCTCCCCAGGGTCGAAAACTAGGCTGATTTTCAAAAGGTTTGCCTCACAACAACGTTTTCAAAACACTGTGCATAGACTGTGTTGAGTGGAAGGGGAAGTGTGCTCTTGGAATCTTGCCTGGGTGGAAGAGAGAACTTGATCACATAGAACATGGCAAAAGGAGATAAGCGACCAACTCATAAATCAAATCTAACCTTCTTAACAACAGCCGCGGAAGTGCAAGAAGTGGTCAACGACAAGAGAAAGACATTCGTAGCCCGTGATGATCTACTGAATGGGATGAGCGAGATCGCGAAGGGTAAAGGAAAGAGCCTCTACGAGACGGTGAACGAAACATTCGAGGCTGCGATCTCCCTATTTAAGATAGGGACCACTCCGAAGAGCGCCCTTGAGGAGTGCGGTAGGCTCAAATCCGCCAAGGACTCTGGCTACATACTCTGCCTCGAGAACCTTTGGTACGACATAAACACGTTAGCCTACAACAAAGCTGCCTCTGAAACCGTGGCTGCTTGGAGGTCAGCTGGTATCTGGTACGCCAAGAAGCACACCACGAGCGGGACAAAAGACCCGCTCCAGTCAATAAAAAAAGACCTCCAATCCTCGCTTTGGAACGTGTCCGAATTCTCCATGATCGAGGATCGAGGAGAGGTCTCGGTGAGGCTGCTTGGACCGCGCCTCTCAAAGATATGCTCGGAGCTATTCCTAGCCTTCTTCGAAGGGATATTCGAAGTTCTGGGATACGAGGTTCGCGAGAAAGAGGTCATGGCAGGCAGGGTTAATCTCATTGCCCTCATGAAAGAGGGGAGGAGTATGGGGTGATGGGATGGGCAATATCGAGAAGAAGGGAAAGAAGCTTGTTTACATCTCCGAGGATCTGGTGAACGAGGTTTCCGAGATTTCGAGGAGTAAGGGCGAATCCATCACTAAGTACATCGAGAACCTGGTGGCACAGGCAATTCGCGTGGATCGACTGGGCACCCTCCCTGAAGGTATCGCAGATATCCTCGAAATGATCCATGTCCAGCGCGTTCTAGGCGGCACATTCGTGCCATCCGGTGTGATGAACTCTCTCTGCGATTCTTTTAATAATGATGGATTCGCATCGAGGTGGTACGAGAGTGGGCGCCTCTACGGGAGGTACCTCAAGGAAAAGTTCAAGGATCCTGTTAGAGCGCTCCAATTGATGCTCAGGGTGATGCGTTGGGACCTGAACGAGGTTGAAGCCAGGAGGGATGGGGAGCACGTCGTAATAAGGTGTGTCTCAACATCGCTTCCCCAAGAGGGGGCAGAGTGGCTCTTGAGGTTTATTGAGGGGGCGATGCACGGTATTGGGTACAAGACCGTAAACGAGGAGTGTATGAAAGGCATGGTGATATGCTCTTTCGCGCCTGAGCGATGAGCAGGTGTGTACATTATATAAGAGGATCCATATTTTGTGCACATGTGCCCAAATTGGAATTTTTGAGTTCACATAACATATTTATGCCATTTTCGTCGATAGTTTTACCTTGCTGTATAGGTGAAAAACATGAACACTAAAGTTTTTAGTGTATCGATAGTAGCTCTACTTTTGCTTCCAGCGATATTCGCCGCATTTCCATTGGTCTCAGCGACAATCACTAACAGGCCGCATGTATTCATAGTTGATGAAGAGGGAAATTTGATTGATGGCGATCCTTTGACAGTCGATGCCGGAGGTAACATTTGCATAAGTCTAGAGGGAATGACAATCACTGGTGCCCAAGTTTGGCTATGGCTTTCGAGGTCAGGAAGCGCCGACGCCAATCAGGGTGACGGTGATAGGTGGTATGCAGGACCCTTCTACATGGGGGATGTTATCAGCGAATCTTCTACGCCCTACACATTCACCCCAAATGATACAAACCCAGATAGGCGCGTTCCCTATCCGTTCAATCTTGAGGGAAGGAACTACAGCTATACCGTAGGGAATTATTGGATTAACGGAACAATTCCGATGATGGTTCTCGGCGGCGTTACATATTGGCTTAAGATCACCGATGTAGATCCGAGAACTACTTCCTCGATACCCTCTTCGGATGTTGGAGTCTCTACTAACAGGATAAACTTCAGTTCGATCCTTTCTATGTCTCCCCATGAAGGGGCGCCTGGCACTCCCATTACAATCTATGGATCCACAGTTTCCGAAGGAGTGTACAGCGTCTACATGAACGGGCAATATGTCACTAGTGTAAGCGCCCAACTGAACAATGAAGGCGGTTGGGAGTGGACCGGGTTCTCTGTTGAGTTCCCTGCGATTGACCTGGGGAACAAGTACACTTGCGGCGAGATATTCGAATACCCAATGAGTGAGGACATCGAGGTGACGTTGGTCGACGGGTCGGACAACACCGTCTTCACAGACTACTTCACCGAGTACTACAGAGAGGTCTGGATCGACTCCGACGCGTTCCCGTGCTACGAGGCAGTCGAGCCTAACGAAATGCTTCTGGTGTTCGACGGGTGCTACTACGGCTGCGAGGAAGGCTGCGGTATTGTTTTCTACTCTGGAGAGCAGTACAATGTCAGCCTCAACTGGTTCTATTCCGGAGGAAGTGCCGACATATACATCGGTTCGCTACTTGTTGCTTCAGGAATCCCGCTTGATGGCAATGGAGCTGTAGAGAACTATGTGATCACTATTCCTGACGACATCAAGTCCGATACATACAACTTCACGGTTGTCGACAGCAACGGCGTAGAGTACAGCTTCGAAGTCTGCGTGCTCCAGACAAAGAATGTAGCAATTGAATTCGATGATGACACCGGGAGCTGCGGTGACGAGGTCAACCTATGGTTCTACAACATGTACGATTACATCGGCGAACAGCTGACCGTCTGGTTCTATGCTTCAGAGTGCGATGCCCCGGTACTCCTATGGAACGGCACTGTCAATGAAGTAAACTTCTATATACCTGTTACCGTGCCGAGCTCAGCCGGCGGCGAGCGGCTTGTCGCAGTTTACGACATGTACGGGAATGACCTGATTGCACCTGACGGAAGCACGGTCTACATCTACACGACATTCAATGTGATCCCCAAGGTGTGGGTCGAGCCATCCAGCTTCGGTAACGACGGCTTGACATTCTGGGTCAAGGGATGCGGCTTCGAGTATGATTGGCCGTACCACGTAGCAGTGGATAACCAGCACGTCGCGGTTGGTTATGTCTACGAGGGCTTCGTATTGGCAAATTGCTCCGGCGATGTAGCGATTCAGTTCGTCAAGGCTGGCTTCAGACCAGGCGTACACACAGTAGCCTTCTACAAAGTAGAAGGAGATGGGAACATGGGCAACTATCCGATCGCTGCATATGCGATCTTCACGGTGACCACAACAGGCGACCTAATCGTAGGAGACATTGAAGATTACATGGATTACAAGTTCTCTGAACTGAACGCCTCGATAGTGGCGATATACGAGTCTGCATCCAGCGACATCGCAGAGAAGTACGCAATAATCCAGACTGACCTCGGTCTGATCCAGGCGAACCTCAGTGCATTGGACGCCAAGATCGTAGCCCTCCAGGACAATGTGGCAATAATCCAGACTGACCTCGGTCTGATCCAGGCGAACCTCAGTGCATTGGACGCCAAGGTTGTGGATCTTCAGGGCTCAGTAGCTACTGTGCAGACATCCCTCGGAACACTGCAAGGCAATGTGACATCCATCAGCGGCAATGTCGCCACTATTAAGACTGACGTGGGTACTATCAAGGCAGACCTCTCTTCTGTTAAGAGCGATGTGACGTCGGTTAAGGACAGCGTCTCCAAGTACCTGCCGGTCGATCTCACCCCTGTCTGGATCGCTGTCGTCCTAGCCCTCATAGCTGCCATTGCATCCATATACGCAATAGTCGTAATCAGGAGCAAGATCGCGGCTTAAGCCGCGAAATAATTCATTTTTTATTTTTATTTACCGGTGAACATATTTTCGTTAATGTCTCAATTTTGGGATTTTTAAATCGAGAACTTGCCTATGGGATGGCTAAAGTTTACAATAAAGGCGCATTGATCGAAAATGTTTTTCTCTGTGCGCCCCTGAGATCATGCATCTTCAGTCGAGCTATCTTAGATTGAGTGTCTGTAAACTTTTTTCCTTAAGTCTGTCCGATAAATTCAATCAGTTCTTTAAGACGAGGCAATCCTGCCCTTGCACCTGGCTTTTGGATCTTGAGCGCTGCGCCGCCACATCCCCACAGGAGTGCCTCTCTCAGATCATGCCCCCTCAATACTGCAGTGAGGAAAGCCGCATCAAAGGCGTCCCCAGCTCCAGTTGTATCCATGACATTTACCCTGAATGCGGGGCAATGGATCTCAAGTTCCCTGGTCAGAAGGGTAGCCCCACCTGCGCCCTGTTTTACTACAGCCACCTCAACCGCTTGGAGGAGCGATCTTCTGTCTTGCTCTCCTCGTAAGATTGCGTCGAGCTCGGACTCGTTGAGGAGCAGGAGATCAATCCCGTGCAGGTCGTCAGTTGTGTACTCCGAAGCGGCACCGCCCGGGTCGAAAGAGACGAGCCCCCCCTTTCTCCTGCCGAGGACTTCCAAGAGGACTTCCTTGGGAACATTCGAGACATGTATGAGCTTGTGGTTGCCTGTCAAACCCCTCTGTACTGCTTCTCGAAGTCCGGAGTTTGCCCCCCTCCAAGCGATCATGGTCCTGTGCTCGCCTTCTACTATCACGCATACAGTGCCAGTCCCAATGGGGCAAACCATGATCCCGCCCGTGTCCACATCCTCTTCCCTAAGCGATTCTAATGCCATCGTCCCAAAGTGGTCTTCCCCCACGCAACCCAACATGCGGCACTTGATCCCGAGCCTGGAGACTCCTACGGCGAAGTTCGCCGCTGACCCTCCTTGCGATACGAAAAATCCCTCTGCAAGTGTCTCCTCTCCCCTGCCCGGAGTTCTCGGGGTAACGAAGACTAGGTCCGCGTTTATGTTCCCGATAGCAGCTACCTCAAAACTTTGACTGGAGTTCGTTCCAATTCCCCTTGAATTTTTTTACTTAAAGGCGTAAAAATATATCGTGCGCGGAAAATTGGCGCTTATGGAAATGACCCTCTGAACAGTGGTTATTTGAAGATCACTCTGGCATCGACGACTCTGCAGCCCTTCTCGTAGACTATGACTGGGTTGAGGTCTATCTCCCTTATTTCGTCCATTCTCTCCATTATCCTAGAGACCTTCAGGAGTGCTTCGACCAGGCTCTCCGTGTCGGATGGCTTTCTGCCCCTCACTCCTTTCAGAAGCGGGTATGCCTTCAGCTCGAAGAGCATCTCCTCAGCTTCAGCCCTTTCAATGGGCGCGATCCTGAAAGAGACATCTCTGAATACCTCCACGAATATGCCCCCCAGCCCGAACATGACTACCGGGCCGAACTGGGGATCCCTCTTCGCCCCTATTATTGTCTCGACCCCGGGAGGAGCCATCCTCTCCATGAGTACTCCCTCGAACCTGAATCCTTTCATCTCAGCGATTCTTTTCATCCTGTTGAATGTTTCCACCAGCTCCCTCTCGCCGACGTTCAGGGCGACCCCCCCTACATCCGACTTATGAAGCACGTCTGGAGAGACGAGCTTTAACGCTAGGGGGAAACCTAACCTTCTGCCCCCTTCAAGCGCCTCTTCTGGGTTGGAGACAACGACCCATTCCCCGACCGGCAGCCCGAACTCCCTACAGAGCTCCTTGGCTTCTGGTTCCAACATCCAGCCCCTCTTCACCGCTGCCTCAAGAATAATCGACAATTGGTATCCCCTCCACTCAAAAGGCTGGTGCTGTTTTTATCCTCTTCGGGACCTCCCACGCCCCCTTCTTCTATAGTGTATTGGATATTGTAAAATGTTTTCCAGCTTTGGGCAATCGCCCCTCCATCCTGCAGGGCGACAGACAACCTTTTTAACATCCATAGACCAATCCTTCTGGTATAGTTTTTGTGGTGTACACTATGGTTCATGTGGTGACCAAGGGTGCCCCTGGCTCTAGGCACCTGCTCCTCGGAAACGAGGCCGTGGCCAGGGGAGCTATAGAGTATAACGTAGAGATAGCTGCGGCATACCCGGGTACCCCATCCTCGGAGATCGTCGAGACCTTGGCACAGGTCGCTGACGAGGTAGGGATGCACGTCCAATGGTCCACAAACGAGAAGGTGGCATTCGAGGTCGCGGTGGGAGGTGCAGTCTGCGGGAAGCGAAGCCTGGCGTCGATGAAGCACATCGGCGCGAACTGGATCATGGATCCACTAATGCACGCGGTTTACCATGGATTCGACGCGGGCCTCCTTCTCATATCTGCAGATGACCCTTCGGGCCACAGCTCCGCCAACGAGCAGGACAACCGGTACATGGCGCTCCTTGCCGAGATCCCTGCGCTGGAACCCTCTGACTTCCAGGAGGCAAAGGACTACGTAGGGCATGCTCTCAAGCTCTCGGAGGAGGTTCGACTCCCGGTCATGCTGAGGCTCGTGACGCGGATCTGCCATTCCAGGGGGGACTGCACATTCGGGCCTCTGCAGAGGGCGCCTAGGCAGCCGAAGTTCTCGGACGACTACTACCGTGACTTCGTTCTCGGGGAAGGAATAGTGGGACCTAAAGTCATACCGAAGATGCACCGGATACAGCACCAGAAGCTCGAGCGAGTGGAGGAGATCGCAGCCAAGATGGGGCTATTCGCTCGCGAGGTGCCTGATGGAAAGCCTATTGGCGGTCTCGGTATAGTGGCATCCTCTGCTCCTGTGGGATATCTCCTAGACTCCTTGACAGAGCGAGGAATAAGGGGAAAGGTGGGCATCCTAAAGCTTGGTCTCTCTAATCCCTTCCCTGATGAGACGGTCAAGAATTTCGTTTCAGAGTACGATAATATACTGGTCGTTGAGGAAGGAGAGCCGTTCATTGAGCGGCACCTTATCTCCGTAGCCAGGGAGGTTGCGCCAGGGGTCAAGGTCTTTGGCAAGCTTTCGTCTCACCTTCCGAGAGAGGGGGAGCTGAACTCCTCCATAGTCGATGGAGCTCTGGCATCGATACTGGGGCTCGAAAGGAGGGCTGTGCCTGAAAATAAAGCTTTTTTGATGGAAGCCGCCTCCAGGCTGCTGACGCCGCGGACACTGACTATGTGCGCTGGGTGTCCCCATAGGGCTGCCTACTATGCCGCGAAGAAGGCAACGAGGTCGGTATCCAATGCCAGGTACATAGCGTTAGGCGACATAGGGTGTTACACGTTGGGGATGTACCCGCCCCTCCGGTTCATGCATGATGTCTTCTGCATGGGCAGCAGCATAGGCATCGCTAACGGCGTGGCAAAGACCGGCATAGCTGACCCTGTTATCGCGACAATAGGCGACTCCACATTCTACCACGCTGGTATCCCCGCCCTCATAAACGCAACATTCAACCAGGCAAATGTGAAGGTCATGGTGCTCGACAACGAGGTTACAGCCATGACGGGCTACCAGCCACACCCCGGGTGCGGGGAGACTGCCACGAAGAAGCCGACAAAAAAAGTCAGGATAGAGGACCTATGCAAGGCAAGCGGCATCGACTTTGTCAGGATAGTGGATCCATACGACTTCAATTCCAGCGTTAAGGCGATGGAGGATGCAATTACGTTCGATGGGCCTGCGGTGGTGATCTTCAGGCGCCTCTGCACTCAGGAGTACTTGCGGAGGGCAAGGATCCGGGGGGAAAAGGTAAAGAAGTACATGGTGGACCAGACCAAGTGCATAGGTTGCAGGACATGCGTTGCAGCCTTCGGGTGCCCCGCGATAGGCTATGACCGCGAGAGGAAGAAGTCGTTCGTGGTGACGCTTGACTGTGTCGGGTGCGGCGTGTGTACTGCAGTATGTCCGCAGAACGCCTTCGTTTTGGATGAGAAGGGTGGTGCATGAGGTGAGTAGTGTTAGGGCTATGTCTGTAGAGGTAGTGATCTCCGGAGTCGGAGGACAGGGGAACGTTAAGGCGGCGCAGATTCTCGGTGCGGCTGCGGTTAAGGCCGGTCTCAGGGTCAGGGTCTCCGATGTATTTGGTATAGCCCAGCGCGGCGGACCCGTTATGAGTCATGTCAGGATCGGTGAGGTCTATGGGAGCATGGTTTCAGCCCACTCTGCAGATGCCGTGGTGGGAATGGAGCCGATGGAGGCTTTAAGGGCGGCATCCGCGTACCTCAAGCCCGGCGGAATCGCAATCGTCAACACGAGGCCGGTATTCCCTGTCGAAGTGAATATCGGAAAAGCGGTGTACCCTCCGATCGACACTATACTAGGGAGCATTAAAACAGCAGCCGGTAGGGTCATAACTGTAGATGCCACGGAGATCGCCTCCTTGGCGGGGATACCTCTCGCTGCAAATGTTGTTATGCTAGGGGTTCTTGCTGGGACTGGAGTGCTTCCCTTTGCGCCTGAATACATCATCGAGTCGATAAAGGAGAACATACCGCGGTCAATCCGAGAAAACCTCGACGCCTTCGAGAGGGGATTTGCTATAGGCAAACAGTGAGTTGATATACGCGGGAATGCCGAAGCAGGGAGAATCGGAAAGAAACTTTTTTAAATAATTCGCTCAACGAGCAGGTTGAAAGAAACCATCTCCATCATCTCCCTCATTAACTCCGTTAACCATCTCGGCTGTATCTGGAGATGGTGTGAAAAATGCAAATCTTTCCACTCATTTTAGGCTTTATTAGCGGCCTTCCGCCCTTAAGGCACTACGGGGCTTAGCTCAGATGTGGCAGCATTCAAACGCCTCTGTGGTCCTTAGGTCGGGTTGGTGGTTCGGTTGCTGTTAGTCCCTCATGTGTCTTTATCCTCTCTACTCTTCCTGAGCCTCTCCCTGACCGAGGAGTTCACGAGTTCTGGATCCCCTTTCCCCCTCGTCTTGCGCATGACCTGCCCAATTAGAAAATGCACCGCCTTCTCGTCTAGCATCGCATCCGAGACCGCCTTGGGATTCGCTGCGAACACCTCGTTCACGACGCGATCGATAGCTTCCCTGTCCGCTATCCTGGCCATGTCCATCTCCTTGACGACCTCTTTTGCGCTCTTGCCAGTCGTCACCAACGTCGGAAGTATGATCTTCCCGATCTTGCCGCTGATGGTTCCGTCCCTTATCATACCTAGCATCTCTGCGAAAGTCGCGGGGGTTATCTTTGCCTCCTCTATTTCCAAGCCTTTTTCGTGCAATACACCGAGTAGGTCGCTCATAATCCAGTTA
>JASFYL010000087.1 GCA_030055575.1 Thermoproteota archaeon
ACTGCGCCAAGCAGCCTGGAGATGCAGTCTCCGACAACCGCGTTCCTCGCCCCCCCGATGTGGATTGGGTGGATCGGGTTGACGCTGGTGTGCTCGACGATCACCCGCTCCCCGTCCCCCCGGGACGCGCCGAACCCTGAACCCTGGAGCCTCACCGCACTGGCAAGCCTCTCGGCAAAGCTCTCGATATCGATGTAGAAGTTTACGTACCCCGCTCCTGCCGGCTCTATCCTATCCACGAGCCCACTCTCGTGCCCGCCGGCAGCCTCCGCTATCCTAGCGGCAAGTTCCCTAGGATCTGTTCCGATCCTCTTTGCGAGCACGAAAGTTGAGAAGCTCAGCTCCCCGAGGGCCGGGTCTCCAGGTACGGATAGCTTGAGCTCCACACCATCCGGAATGGAACCGCAGACCTTCTCTAATGCGGTCCTCAGCAGACGCGCGCACTCCTCTCTGAACTCGGTGAATGGACTGGGGTTCGAGACGGGCATCGCTGGCCAACCTCTCACATCAATCGTATCCCTCTCACAAAAACCTTTTCCCAAAAGGCTCATATATCGTGGTTTGGCGGATAAATCAGGTTGCCCCGGTAATGCACCAACCAAGCAGCTCATGCCGGACTGGGGGCGGCGACGGTCGGCTTGGCTACCGTGTGTATGGCGGATTGAGGGGGTTCGGTCGTAGGGTAAGGCGGATGGGGAAAGGCGCAGGCCGGACGGACAGAAAGTAAGCGGGCGTCGCATTACATTCATGGGATAAGGATGCAGGGGATTGACAAGAGATGGGGCTTGACGATTACATCTCGAGCAACCCTCATAGGAACTGGGTTCTTGAGTATTTGGCGGAGAGCATCTGGTACCCAGGAGACCTCTCCCTCGTCAGGAAGGTGACAGTAGCAGTACACTCGGAGGTATCCTCCATCAAGTCTCTCTTCCCGGGGGAGGTTGAGCGCGAGGGGTGGGAGAGCATCGAGGGAAAGCTGATCTCGCGGTGGAGGCAGGACCTTTCGAAGTACAGGGATCCTGATGGGATCCTCTGGGGGGAGCTGACCGGGCTGAACCCCCAGATCCTGAGGATCGTAAGGGGGATCTTCCCGTCCGTTAGGCACTATGCCGAACCATCGGCAGCAGCGCTCGCCCCCTCCCGCCCCGAGGTGCCATCCGGCGGGATCCCGCCGGATCTCCTCCCCAAGGAGAGGCGGATGTCTGGTAGGAGAGCCTTGCTTGGCGTCGCTGCTTTCGGAGTGGCAGTGCTTCTCCTACTCCTCGCGTCCCAGAGCGGACTGATTTCGTTCCCGCTTCCACTTCTGACCCTCCCCCAGCAGGCTGGTAGCCCGGACACATCGCCCCCCGAGGTTCTTTACTTCAGCCCCGGAAATGGCAGCCTGGCGATAAACCCCGTAACGTTGGTGGTGAAGTTCTCGGACGACCGACTAGTGAACCTCTCGTCAGTCGCACTCTTTGTCAACGGCATCCGCCTGACCCCCGGAAAGCTGACCACCAATGGGCTTGAGTATTCAGGCGACCTGCCCCTCGGGGAGTGCTCGGTTCAACTATCAATCAGCGACACGGGAGGCAACACGGTCAACCTGACCTGGAGCTTCACCGTCTCATCGCAACTCCAGGCGGTGACAATGGCAGTCCTCGAAGAGATAAACCTCGCGAGGGGGCAGCTCGGCATCCCCCCACTCCAGCCAGCGGAGTCCCCGGCAGCTGCGAACTACCGGGCCCAGGACATGCTCGCCCGAAACTACTTCAACCACTACGACACCTCGGGCAGGCTGCCCACCTTATTTTACTCCTCCCTCGGCGGTCTCTACTCGGTCGAGGAGAACCTTGGGTACATGTACATGGTCGGCATGGACGCTGAGGAGGCGGTATCCCGGTCGAGGGAGCTCACCCGCGACATGATCTACGGCGACGCATCCAGCGGTTGGGGCCATAGGGACTCGCTGCTAGACCCGACTAACAACCGCGCCGAGGTTGGGGTTGCGTGGGACAACTCGCGCCTCTTCTTGGTGATCCACGTCATCAAGGAGTGGGTCGCATGGGAATCGATCCCGGCTCTCCCTGGAGGATACTTCTCCTGCGGAGGCACGCTCACGATGGAGGGATCCGAGGTCAGCTCCGTCCTAATATACTACAGCGACCCCGCTTCCCACGACGACTTCGTTTACAACACATCGCTCAGAGTGCTTGTGGCAGAGAGCAGGTACAGTCTGGGAACACTCGTAGCCGGCGTCGCCCCTCCCCCTTATTATTACCAAGGGATCGAGACGATAAGCCCTCTTGAGTGGGATGTCTCTGGGGAGGAATTCTCAATCTCCTTCAGCGCCTCTAGCCTCGGAGCCATCGCAGGACCCGGGGAGTACACCGTTGTAGTTTACGCCTCAAACACGCTGGGCATGGTTCATCCTTACGACCCTGTCAGGTACGCCGACCAGCTCCCAGTCCTGACGTACACGATAATGGTGCGGTGAGCAGAGGCATCGATTGCAGGTGCGGATGGCAGACCGAGGTCATTGCACTGCCAAGAGAGGGTGGGCGTCTTAGGAGAGTAAGCGGCAGCTGTAGTGCGTTTCGGGCTGCATACCAACTGGCAATCAGATGCGGATATGCAGAATCGAGATTAGGTTGGTGGGCCCGTCGGGATTTGAACCCGAGATATCAGGCTTTCCGCTGCAGGATCCGCAGGCGTACGCCCCCTCGCGGGGTCTGCGTCCTGATCCATGCTAGACCACGAGCCCACCGACAGAGGTAGTTATAAGCCTAATAAATAAATATAATTTGGTCGGAAGGTGTCACGCATGGGCAAAGTCAAGAAGGGCGAGGGGTGCTCCGTGTCCGGTTGCGGCAACCCTGCGGTGAGGTCCCTCTCGCCGGCGCACGCGTCTGAGATGAAGCAAGCAGGGTACTCGCTGAGCGAATCTGGAAGGCTCTACCTCTGCGAGCCGCACTACAAGGAGTTCAAGAAGCTCCGGTCCAAAGAGGACCGCCTAGAGAAATGGCGCTTCTCAGGGTGAGCCGTCGAGGGGGAGTACGGCAGTTCACCTGTGCCGAGGATTTCGCTCAGGAAGAGGCGACACTTTTTCGAAAATTCTTATTCGGATGTCTAGGAATTCGCCCCACTTCCCCCTGAGCGTTTTTTAGAAGGGGCGCAGCTGATGCCCTTCCGATCAAGGGATCAATAAGCAATAATACCCGCCGGAGATACTCTTCTCAGGGATGCTGATGCCCGGGCTTGAGAGCTTCATGCCAGAGTCCCAGAATAAGAAGAGGCAGCCCGACCAGGGGCGCACCGAGACTCGGGGGAGGGGCAGGACGGGCGACTCGAGGGGGACCGGCGCCAGGGGAAGGAGGCGGGAGGGGCTCCCGGAGGCGGGGCTCGATGAGTCTTCAGAGTTCGAGGATGGTTCAGAGCGCGATTCCGACCTTGATTCCGAGCCCGAGGAGCCCGAAGTCGGGGAGCCGGAGGGCGTCGAGGTAATCCAGGGGACGAGGTTCGAGGCTGAGACCCCGAGCGAGACGGGCAGCTGCGTCCTCTTGTCCATCTCATACAGCGGGGACAGGGGGAAAGCGCTCGTCAAGCTATACGACGTCGAGCGCAAGCAGATAGTCTTCTGGTACGACAACACTGGACACCAGCCCTACCTGCTCACAGACATGCCGCTGGCGGAGGTCCTCGGTCAGGAAGATGTGACCACCCACGGAGGCTTCGACCGAAAAGGCTGCGCGGAGGTGGAGAAGTACGACCTCCTGAGGGACCGCGTGGTCAGGATGACGAGGGTCGCAGCCAAGGATCCGACGTCGATCGGGGGCAGGGGGACTGGGCTCAGGGATCTCCTGGCGGGCAGGTCTTGGGAGGACCACATCCGCTACCACGAGTGCTTCGTTTACGACAGGCGGCTCGTGCCTGGGCATTACTACCGCATCAGGGGAGGATCCCTGGTCCCCGAGGAGCAGAGGGTGCCGATGGATTCGATCAGGGAAGCCTTCCCGGGGGCCTCCACCGAGTTCCTGAAGTCCGTCGCGGAGTGGTTCCCTATCTTCTCTAGCCCAGTCCCGGACTACAGGAGGGCTGCCATCGACATCGAGGTCGAGACCGAGGCGCAGGACAGGATACCAGACCCACAAGTGGCGGCGAACCCCGTGATATGCGTCTCGGTCGT
>JASFYL010000088.1 GCA_030055575.1 Thermoproteota archaeon
CTGGGGGAGAGGATTAGCGAGAGGAGGTTCAATGACATCAGCGAGGTGAGGTCTTTCATGCAGACGATGCTCCTCGCGAGAGGCATATACGAGGCATTGCAGCACGACGACCACCCGACGATAAGGGATCTCTACTACTACACCCTCCACACTATTGAAGGGACCAATATAGAGACCTTTAACAGCCAGGACGAGTCGAACAACATCTTCCAAGACATCGAGGTGATGACCGGGCTACTTAGGGAGCAGATGGGCGTCGTAGCCGAGTCCAGGGGGGCTCTCGTAGGGGAAGTGATCCTCGAGTCCAAGGGCAACAAGATCGACTGCTCGAGGTTCGGGATAGGCGCTTTCAACATACCTTCGCTCTGCGACCAGATCCAGATACTGAGCGTGGACGCCGAGTATGTGCTCGTCGTCGAGAAGGATGCCATATTCCAGAGGCTGAACGATTATGAATTCTGGAGAAAGAACAAGTGCGTGCTAATAACAGGGAAGGGGCAAGCAGACAGGGCAACGCGCAGGATGGTCAGGAGGCTGAGCGAGGAGTGGGGTCTCCCCGTTTATGTCCTCACAGATGCGGATCCATTCGGGTGGTACATATACTCCACTTACAGGGCAGGGAGCATAAGCCTCTCTTATGAGTCATTCAGGCTAGCTTGCCCCGAGGCGAAGTTCCTGGGTCTAACTATGACCGACCTGGACAAGTACGAGGTCCCGAAGGACCACCTCATAAAGGCGAACGAGATAGACATAAAGCGGGCGAAGGAACTCCTCGTTAAGGACCCAAAGACAAAGAAGCCCAGGTATCCTTGGTTCTACAACTCTAAGAGGTGGCGCCAGGAGATAAACCTCTTCCTCGAGAGGCGCGTTAAGGCAGAGATCGAGGCCAAATCATCGAAGGGCTTCAGGTTCCTCTCCGATGTCTACCTGCCCGAGAAGCTTGCAGAGAAGGACTGGATAACATGAGTATGGGGTGGTTGGTGTTTATTGATATTCAGAGAGGGCGTGGAGGGGGTCGCAGAGTTCGGGGAGGGGAGGCTCAGGATCCACGCCGTCGCCATAGCCGCAGGGAATGACCTAGTGGTATTCCTTGGCGGGGGGGAAGCGCCCCATGTCGGAGGGATCTCTCTCTCTGATCCTCCCGCACCGTCCATCACGATATCGATTCCTGGCCACAAGGACTACTTAGTCTCACACGAGGTCTCGGAGAGGATCAGCAGGGCGACAGGGAGGAGGTGCCTTGTAGTCGCAGGTATACATGTAGACAATGCTTCAAAGGAGGACATTGCCGCCCTCGTGAGGAACTCCTCGACATGCGCGGACCTGCTCATCAGATCGATCAATGGGGCTAACCTTCCGGGGGCTCGCCCCACCTCTTGAAAAGATCATTCTCGATGCCCAGCTGGTCTAGCACTTTTCCAATAATGTAGTCCACTAGCTCTCCTATGGTCTTTGGATTGTGGTAGAACCCTGGAGAGGCAGGCATCACGATTCCCCCTGCGGAGGTCACCCGGAGCATATTCTTCAGGTGAATCATGCTAAGGGGTGTTTCCCTCGTGACGAGGATCACCTTTCTGCGCTCCTTAAGCGCGACATCCGCAGTCCTCGCGATTAGGCTCGAAGAGACTCCGTTAGCTATCTCTGCCAGTGTCTTCATTGAGCATGGGGATACAACCAGAGAATCAAACTTGCAGCTACCGCTCGCGGTCGGTGCCATCATATCGGTGCTGTCGTAAACCTCTCCAAACCGCTCTAGGTCTTTCCGTCCAAGCCCGTTCTCCATCCGGAGTATCTCAAGGGCGACCTTGGAGACTATTATGGTAGTTTCGATGTTCCGTTCATTGAGCTCCTCGAGTAGCCTACAGCCGTAGACTGTACCAGTCGCTCCGGTTATGCCCACAACTACCCTCATGCCCTTTTGCCACCACAGCCTCTCTTCCTCAATAAACCTAACTAATTATCCCTATCCTGTCGATTTAAATGCATACAGCTCTCTCGGTAACCTATCTTGTTAAGTAGTTTTAATTTTTGCTGCTGACCGTAAGAGCCTATTTGAGATATCTTTAAAATAACCTTCTTCCCCTATAAGAAGGGGGTTGTCTTGGCAGGGGTTATTGCATACATGCTGCTCGTTACGGAAACTGGTAAGGAGCACGAGATAATCAAAGAGGTTCGAAGGCTGAAAGGGGTGACCGAATGCAGGGCTGTCTACGGAGAGTTCGATGTCTTTGTCAGGCTAGAGGTGGATGACCTTACAGCGTTAGACGAGATAGTGACGCAGGTGAGGAGGATACCTGGGACGATCCAATCCACTACCTTAGTAGGGTCCCCTTAGTTGTAGATGCAGGCAGGTTACTTTTTTTTGAGCCTGCCAGATTTCTTTGCGAGCAAGAGGGTCTTAGATGGAGAAGCAAGTATGTGCTTATTACGTCTCAACACTCTTACTTGATGCAGCTCATCGCGACAAATCCTTTTGCCAGAAATCGAGAGCATGTTCTGCCTCCGCCCCTTCCCTTCCGTCTTTATATAGCCTGGGCAATCTGGCGAGTGAAAATATATATGCAAAAACTCAGGGGCAAATCACGCCTGGCTGGTCCCAGATGTGGAAATGATCCTCCAACTCTCTCCGGCTTCCCCTACCGCTTTCAGTTCTACTCCCTCAGAAGGTATTTGTTGACGGTCTCTCTTGCCGCCTCCCTCCGCCTCCTGTGCTCCTCTAGGAACTTCCCCACCTTTTCGGCAAGTCTCTCTTTGCAGTCGCCGCAGACCAGCCCGCCCCCTTTGCATGACTCGTAGGTCTCGCTCACTGCCTTGTCATCCTCGTCAAAGAGGCTGTAGAGGTAGCTATAGACGACGCATACGTCCGGGTTCCCGCCCTTCTCCTTCTGTTCCCTGATCGTTGGCTGACCTCCTGTGAATGCATTTTTTACCTTCCTCGTAGCCTCCTTCGTCGTATCCGAAAGGAATATTGCTGTGTCGGGCAGGCTGGCGCTCATTTTGCCTCCGCTACCAAGGCCCGGGATGAACTTGCTGTAAATGCCTGCTGGCTTTCTGTATCCCATCTTCGGGGCTACGTCCCTCGAGATCCTCCAGTAGGGCTCTTGGTCTATCGCGCAGGGGATGAGGACGTGGGCATCCTCAGACTTCAGGTACTGGTGGATGAAGCAGGGAGCTGCCTGCATCGCCGGGAAGAATATCATCCCAATGTTGGAGCTTTCGGAGAATCCGAAGGTAGCCTTCGCCGTGGAGAAGGTGACGTGCTTCGCTACCCTGACCGCCATGTTATAGAGCGGCTTGGAGTAGCTGAGGTTAGTGAAGATCTTGGTCCTCTCTGGATCGAAGCCCACGGCGATTATGTCCAACAGGTTTTCTTTCGTAAACTCGGCAACCTGCTCGGTCGTCAGCTCGGGGTTGAATAGGAACTTCTCGTCATCAGTGACCTGGAAGTACAGCTCGCACTTGAAAGTATCTTGTAAATACTTCGTGAAGAGCCATGGAATGAGGTGCCCCAAATGCGTGTTTCCAGAGGGTCCCCTACCAGTGTATAGGATCACTTTCACACCCCTCTCGTAGGAGTCCATCCATTCATCGAACTCCCTGTGGGCAAAGAACATCCCCCTCCGCAGCAAGAGGTGTAACCCTCCAGCATGTACCTTCAGCCTATTGACTATCCTCTCTGTGAGGGGCTCGACACCGAACCTCTCGATCAGCTCTCGGTAGTCAACCTCTCCCCTGACTTCCCACGGGGTCACCACAGACTCCGAATTCCCCATAATGATGGCACCAGCCTACAGTAAAGGCATGTCAAGGGCATTTATTAATCGAGAGGATCTATTAAATTTGGCTGTTAGGATTGCTTTGGGCATGACAGACGCTGTAGGTGCGGGATGAGAAACTTGATGGGAGGCACTTTGTCGTGTTCTTCAATAGGCTTATTAGTCGATGTCGCCAAACTCCGCCCATGGACAGGCGGATCTGCGACTTCCATATGCACTCCTTCTACAGCGATGGAGACCTCCTGCCTGCAGAGATAGCCCGCAGGACCAAGGTTCTTGGCAATAAAACGATCGCAATAACCGATCATGCGGA
>JASFYL010000089.1 GCA_030055575.1 Thermoproteota archaeon
TAGGGCTTCGTACTCCACGACGGTCGATATCGCCCCGAGCTCCTGGACCCCCTTGATCTCTACCCTCGTGCCGCCCTCAACAGAGACGTTCAGATCCTGGCGGATGGTCCCGAGGCCCCTCTTCATCTTGCCCGTCGCCTTCAGGATCCTGCCGATCGCGAGCGCTACCCGCTCGGCATCCTCCCCGCTCGTGATGTCCGGGCCCGTGGTCACCTCGACGAGGGGTATGCCCAGGCGGTCCAGCCGGTAGACGGCGCCCTCTGGGGACTCGGAGACCTTTCTCGCGGCGTCCTCCTCGAGGCAGAGCGACTGGATCGAGACCTTCTTCCCTTCGACCTCTACCCACCCGTCGAAGGCTACCTTCGCGGTCCGCTGGAAGCCGGTGGTGTTCGACCCGTCGATGACTATCTTCCGCATCACGTGTATCTCGTCGACGGGCTTCATGTTCATCATCGCCGCCACGGTCAGCGCGACCTCCACAGCCTCCCGGTTCAGTTCGTGGGGGGGCTCCTCGTCGAGCTCGACGAGGCAAACGGACCCGAAGTGGCCCTGGTAGGTGAAGTCCTTCTGCCTCGTGGACTCGAAGAGCGCCGCGCGGTCTACCTGACCCATCTCGCTGTGGGTCGGCCTCAGCCTCCTCAGGACGGAGAAGTCAGGGTCCCTGTCGACGAGGCGGGTCGGGCAGGCGCAGAAGAGCTTCGCCCTCGTGTCCAGCTGCTGGTGGATCTCGAGCCCTGCCCTGAGGGGAGGGATGCGGAGGCTGCTCCCCTCCGAGCCCTTGGAGGGTGGGTGACTGGAACCCTCCTGCTGCCCGGACCGGCGTTGAGGATCAGGAGGTTGGCTCGTCGAAAGTTGGACTTTTGCCGCCTCGGCAGCGCCCTTCTCCACCGACATCTCAGGGCACCCCCTCGTACTCGCTCCTCTCGGAGAGCTCTCCGGCTAGATCGGCGGTGAAGAGCTCCCTGACCCTCTCGCGGTCCTCGGTCTGCCCGAGGACCCACATCAGCTTTACGAGCGCTGTCTCAGGGAGCATGTCCCCGGCGGGTATCACGCCGATGCTCAGGAGCTCCCTCCCCGTGCTGTACACGTTCATGTTCACCCTGCCGTGGATGCACTGCGAAGCCATCACGACGGTGATCCCGCTGTCGACCGCCCTCTTCACCTGGCTGAAGACCCGCTCGGGGACGTGCCCGAGACCCGTCCCCTCGAGCACTATCCCCCTGAACCCCCTGTGGATTATCGGGTCGAAGACGTCCGGCGGCATCCCGGGGAAGGACTTTATCAAGACGACGTCCTCCTCGAAGTGGGGCTTCACCTCGAGGGCACCGCCCGCGCCCCGGGGCCGGAACTTGATCCCCGGAGCCGGGAGCACCTCCCCTCCCCTGACCTCCGCTAGCAGGGGGGAGTTCACCGACCTGAACGCGTCCCTCCGGCTCGTGTGCATCTTCCTGGCCCTCGTCCCCCTGTGGACCGCGAGAGAGTCGTCCGAGGGGGAGGCGTGCATCAGGACGCAGACCTCGGCGAAGGGCGCGCGTGCGGCTGTGAGTACGGCGCCCTTCAGGTTCAGGGCGGCGTCTGAAGATGGCCTGTCGGAGGAGCGCTGGGAGCCGACGAGGACTACCGGGACCGGGAGGTTCCTCAGCGCGAAGCTGAGCGCGGCCGCGGTGTATCCCATCGTGTCCGTCCCGTGGGTCACGACGACCCCATCGGCGCCGGCGCGTATGTGCCGCTCGACGGACTGGGCGATCGACGCCCAGTGCTTGGGGGACATGTTCTCGCTGAGTATGCTGAAGAGGATCTCCGTCCTGATCTCGGCGAGCTCGCCGAGCTCCGGGACGGCCCTGTACAGGTCCTCGGCGGATAGCGCTGGGCTCACCGCGCCGGTCCTGTAGTCGACCCTGCTCGCGATCGTCCCCCCGGTGCTAACTATCGAGACCCGGGGCAGCGTGATTCCCCCGCCCTCCGCAGCCTGCTGAGCCGCAGAAGGCCCAGAGCGAGGCAAGGCGCCCATGGAAGGAGGTCGCATACCCCCTGCTGCATCTGTCTGCACCAGCCGCTCGATCTCGAGCGACTCGATCGAGATCCCGACGTTGTACCCGTCCTGGAGCTTCAGGACGATGTGCGAGTCGTCCTCCAGCTCGGACCTCGGCATCAGGATCCCGGTGTAGGTGAGGCGCCCGTCCCGCGCGACGACTGCGTCACCGACCTTGAGACCCTTGGACTTCAAAAGCTCTAGAACCCTCCCCCGGTACCCGTCCTCGGACTTCGACCGGGCGGGGGGCTGGCTCCTCTCCGGAGAGATACCCATCCTAACTCTGCCCCTCCACACTGTTTTCATCAGATCAGTTCAGGGTTATCTGTGGTGCGGGTAGAGATAACCTTTCCTTCGAACCCGACCCCACGGGGGCTGATGGGGGCGGTCGGATGTGGAAAGTAATGTGACGGAGGGGGTGAGGGACGAAAAGGGGAAAGACTCAAGAGAAAAAGCAGAGAATTGGTGGCAGAATGGGGGAATAGAGGGGACCTAGAAGCCAGGGGAGGAGGGCGCGTGTTAAGCGCTGGGGCTATGCGGGCAATAGGAAAGATGCAGCAAGCGTCAGGGATGCGACATTTTTATAAGCAGAACCGTCGATTACTGTCCAAGCACATTAAATGGAGGCTAGCTGGAATTGCCAAAGAAGCGGAAGAGCCGAGGGCGTAGCAAGGGTGACAAGGGCAAGTCCGCGCGGGTACAGTGCGACCTGTGCGGGGCTTGGATACCGAGGGACAAGGCGATCAAGGTAACTAAGCCGGTGTCCCTGCTGGAGCCGCAGCTCGCGAAGGACCTGATGAAGCAGGGGGCGCAGATCTACAGGAGAGTCGTCACGAAGAACTACTGCGTCAAGTGCGCCATTAGCAAGAGGGTAGTCAAGGTCCGCGCCAAGGACGAGAGGAGGCAGGCTGAGTCCCTCAGCTGAGGGGCGCCACTTGTTCAGGGCTTTTATTCTAAAGGCTTCTGAGGGGCGGACCGCCCCGGATTTCTCGCTCAAGTCCCTAGCAGGCTCAGGCGGCAGGATGGACCTAGTCTGCAGGTGCATCATAGGCGCGCTCCTCACCCCGGAGGGGGTCGACAGGGAGTGCAGGCTCACGGTAGTGCTGGAGGGGCCGCCAGACCCGCCACTGAGCGTCAGGTTCGAGGGCGCCGGGATGGAGCGGGCGCCCGAAGGTGAGGTCGAGGCCGCGGAGGTCCTGCTGGCGGCGATGAGGGGGATCCCGCCAAAGGGGGTCAGCGCCTCGAGGGAGGGCTTCGGGCAGGTCTTGAGGGCGCACGCCCGTGAGGGGTTTCCCTTATATTACCTCCACGAGGCTGGAGAGGACTTCTTTAGCCTCGTGTTCGGGGAGAGGGCGGCTTTCGTGCTCGGGGACCAGAAGGGGATCGACCCTGCTGGGGAGAGGATGCTGGACTCCTTGGGGGCTAGGAGGGTCAGCCTCGGACCGCACCCCTACCTGGCGAGCCACTGCATCACGATCGTGAAAGGCTTCCTCCCCTGAGCGCCGGACTCCGGTCAGTCCTTCAGCAGGGGGCCTTGCACGAGCCGTCACAGGCACTTTCTTTCCATCCTGAGGGCGTTGGTAGAGAGGGCTGCTGCAAGGCATAGGCGGCAGGTTCAGAGCGGGGCGCGACCCGGTTCTCCCAGGCGTACGGTCCAGGTGTTAGACTCGCCTGGAAAGCGACCTCCAGATGTGGTAGAGCCGCTGGGCTACGGTTAGGTTTGTCAGAAACGCCAGGAGCAGGATGCCCACGTCAAGCATGTCCAGCATGGCGGTTGCCGAGACGAGGATCATCCTCTCAGCCCTCTCCATCAGCCCGACCCCGGACATCCTGACGCCCTCGTTCTCGCCTCGGGCGCGGACGTAGCTGACCATCACCGAGCCGACGAGCGCCGCCAGGCCCGCCACGGGGTCGCAGAGACCAGAGAGCGTTATCGCCCCGAGGACCAGCAGGTCCGAGTACCTGTCCAGCAC
>JASFYL010000090.1 GCA_030055575.1 Thermoproteota archaeon
CAGCCACCCCTGCTGGTCCGCCTCCTATTACCGCCACATCGTATACAGCGTCCATCAGTAACACGCCCCGCCAAGAATATTGGCTTAGGATGCTTTATTAGTGATCTCTCCAATATTATTATTGATCAGTATGGTTTTCTACAAAGTGGTAGCTGTTTCTGAGCTCCCTCCAAACTCTATGCGTGCTTTCACGGTTCAGGGTAAGGAGATCCTTGTTGCAAACTTGGGCGGGAAGTTCTTCTCGATCGACAACCGGTGCTCTCACAGGAAGGGGGATCTATCGAAGGGCAAGCTTGAAGGGGAGGTTGTCATATGCCCCCTCCATGGCTCTAAATTCGAGCTAGCTAGTGGCAAGGCGATCTCAGGGCCGAAGATCGGTCCAGTTCGCGGAAAGACCCCTGATCTGAAATCCTACCCTGTGAAGGTTGAGGGCGAATCTGTCATGGTGGACTTGCCGGCGTGACTCGGCTGGTGTGGGCCTCTTGAGGAAGTTCGACCTGATCGTAATAGGCAGCGGCTCAGGTCTCGATGTGGCCGTAGCTGCTGCTGAGGCTGGAATGCGCGTGGCTTTGGCTGAGAAAGGTCCGCTAGGTGGCACGTGCCTGAACCGCGGCTGCATCCCATCCAAGATGCTTATCCATAGCGCAGACATTCTTGAGGAGTTGAAGGGAGCGAAAAGGTTCGGGGTCGACGTGAAGTCTTACACCGTTGACTATGCCAGCATCGTAGACCGGGTCGTATCCTACGTAGACGGTGAATCCAAGTCGATCGAGGAATCGCTCTCGAGCTCAGAGAACCCTGTTCTGTATAAGGGGCTATGCAGATTCACAGGCATAAAACAGGTCAACGTCCAAGGCGAGACCATCACCGCTGAGAAGATACTCATCGCCGCCGGGAGTCGCCCGAAGATCCCGTCGATAAAGGGGCTGCGGGAGTCCGGGTTCATCACTAGCGACGAGGCGCTTAGGCTCAGGACCCTCCCAGACTCCCTCACGATCGTTGGTGGGGGCTACATTGCAGCTGAACTAGCACACTTCTTCTCCTCAATGGGGAGCGAAGTGACCATAATCCACAGGAACGACCTTCTCCTGAACAACGAGGATCAGGACATCTCCAGCTCCTTCACCAAGATCGCCTCCGAGAGGTTCAGGCTCTTTCTCTCCTCAGAACCTGTGTCTGTTGAGAGGACCCATCAGGGATACCGAGTGTTGGTGAGGAACCTGAAGACCGGCATGACCGAAGATGTCCGCTCAAGTCAGCTCTTGGTTGCTACCGGAAGAGCTCCCAACACAGATTTGCTTGATGTGGGGAAGACTGGGGTTACGTTGGACGAGAGGGGATACATCAAAGTGGACGAATACTTGGAGACTAACGTGCCTGGCATCTTCGCACTGGGAGATGTGATCGGCAGGTACCAGTTCAAGCATGCGGCAAACTTGGAGGCAGAGTATGCCCTCCGGAATATACTTGAACCGGAGAGGAAGGAGAAGGTCGACTACTCTGCGATGCCCCACGGCATCTTCACATCTCCGCAGATAGCTTCTGTTGGAAGCACGGAGCAGCACCTCCGCTCTCTTGGGGTCGAATACATCGTTGCCAAGTGGCGCTACATCGACTCTGGAATGGGGAAGGCGATCGAAGACCATGAAGGATTCGTCAAGTTCCTCTTCGAGAGGGACACCATGAAGATCTTGGGGTGCCACATCATGGGCTCCGATGCCACAACTCTGATACACGAGGTAATAGTCGCCATGAAGGGCGGGGGAACCGCTTTCAGTATACTGGATTCGGTGCACATCCACCCTGCTCTTTCCGAAGTGGTTCAGAGGGCAGCTTCGAACTTCCATTTACATCGATGATCTGTTCGCTAGGTCATCCTCTCGAAGGAGATAGTGCCTATTGCCACGAGCAAAACTACATACGCGAGGGCTACCCCCAAATCGAGAGCCATTGGGAAGCTACTGATGCCGAGGAGAGCCCCCCTCATCCCGTCTACGATGTAAGTGAGCGGGTTGGCATATGTTACTGCGCCTAGCCATGCTGGGAGGTTGCCTATCTCGTACAGAGCGCCACTGAGGAAGAAGAGCGGCATAATCACCAATGACTGGACGAGTCCGAAGCCTTCGAAGCTCGTCATCTGCGACCCGATTGCCAGCCCCAGACTCGTGGTTCCCATCGCGAGGAGAAGGACGAATAACAAGGTAATGCCGAGTGAGTAGGGCGTGTATGTGATACCGAAGATAGGCCCGAAGAGGATTATTATCCCACTCTGGATGAGGCCGTCCGTGCAGCCGCCGAGCATCTTGCCTACGAATATTGATGTCCTAGTGAGCGGGGAGACAAGAACCTCCTTGAAGAAGTCTATCTTCTTGTCCCAGACAACATAAAGACCGAAAAAGATCGTCGTGAACAGAACGACTAGCATCAACACACCCGGAAATATGAACGCTTGGTATGTGGTCTCCCCAACAGAGAACGAGGCGCCGAGCCCACCTCCGAAAGCGACAAGCCATATCAGGGGATTTATTGTCGAAGATACCAGACGAGACTTCTCCCTGAGGAAGACCTTGACCTCCCTGTACCAAAGCGCATATATGCCCCAAAGTTCGTTCATCCAGAACCAGCCCTCACGTATGCTTCTGTCCATTCCTGTGGGGACTCCTCCCTGATCCCCTTGCCTGTTATGTGTAGGAAGACATCGTTAAGAGTCGGCTCCCTGAGCTCGACATACGAAACGACCCCCAAGTATGAGATGATCTCCTGCAAATGCGCCCCAGCCTCTGTGAGGGTGATGGCTACTGCACCCTCCTCGAGGCTCACACCTGCAACGTACGGTAGCCTTTTTATGGAGTCGATGTCCGGTCTCTCTGCTCTTGCCTTTATCATGCTCTTGCCCACCTTCATCTTCAAGCCTGATGGAGAATCGAGGGCCTTCACCGACCCGTGGTCGATAATAGCGACCCTGTCACAGAGGGAGTCTGCCTCCTCCATGTAGTGCGTAGTGATTATGATAGTTACGCTCTCCTCTTCGGCAAGCCTTCGTATGTAATCCCATATATGCTGCCTAGTCTGGGGATCCAGCCCGAGGGTTGGCTCATCTAGGAAAAGGATCTTCGGTCTGTGTAGCAATCCCCTGGCAAGCTCGAGCCTCCTTCTCATGCCCCCGGAGTAGGTTTTCACTAGGTCTCCCGCCCTCTCTGTCAAATCTACCAGGCTCAGCGCCTCTTCGATCCTCTTCGTCCGTTCCTCCTTAGGGACGCCGTACATCAGTGCGTGGAGGTACAGGTTTTCCCTCCCTGTAAGTATGTCGTCAGAGCTAGGGGTCTGGAAGACCATGCCGATTGAGCTCCTGATTTTGCCTGGATCCCTCCTCACATCGTATCCGTTCACCGTGGCAGTCCCCTCGGTGGGTGGAAGAAGCGTCGCAAGCATGGAGAGCAGGGTGGTCTTCCCGGCTCCGTTCGGTCCGAGGAGCCCGAAGATCTCTCCCTCTTCTATCGAAAGGTCAATGTGGTCAACGGCTGTGAGGTTCTTGTACTTCTTGGTTATCCCGAATGTCCTGATTATCATCTGCTCCCCCTTCCAAGAAACCAATAATAGTTTAAATCAAAAAGCTAGCCCTATCTCTTTATTCCTATTGGTCGTACCTTCTGCTGAAGGAATGTAGGAGGATATCCGTTTTACCTGCAGCAAGGGAGAGAGATGCCTTCAGCGATTCTCTCTTGGACCATGGCCTGAATGTATTTTTTTCTTAGTGGTTCAGCTTGCGATTGACTGGATCGGTATTATATAGGGTATGCTGTTGCTCCGGCTGACTTCTACCTCGACGCCGTAGACCGCACGTATGTTCTCAGGGGTAATCACTGCACATGCTTCTCCTGCAGCAAATATCGCCCCGTTCTTCATCATGACGATTTTGTCGCAGAAACGGGCAGCGAGG
>JASFYL010000091.1 GCA_030055575.1 Thermoproteota archaeon
CGGGCAACGGCGGCCACCCAAGTACTACACCACTTCGCCTTGCTGGCAATGAAGTCTGCCCTGGATAAGATGTCTAAGACCAACCCCATAGCCATCGAGAGCTTCACGACGCACAGTTTGAGGAAGACGCAGGCTGTACTTCGGCTCGTCGAGAGGAACCACGGGGCGGTCATTACCATACAGAAGCTGAACAGGTACGGCAAGGAGGCAAGGAGGGAGTTCCTAAAGGAAGCATTCAGGATCGATGAGGAGTTCGGCTGAGAGGAGACACAACATACCGGTGACCAGGATACGTCTAGATCGAGGGGATCATATTCGAATCTATACTTGTGTCTTGGAGAAGAAGTTTTCGAACTCGATTGCTGCCTCGCTAAGGAAGAGCAACGAAAGCGACCCGCCGACCAATGCCGAGACCGAGACCATATGGTAAAGACCTATACCTAGCGATTCTAGCCCCGAGCTCATAGTGACGTATAGGATTATTGGAAATGCCGCAGCGAGCCCAGATAGCCCCAGCACAACCATGGAGGCGAACATTCCTGTCCCGGAGATGTATCCCCCCCTCGGCTTCTCGTCAAGCTCAGGATACTTCGCCCCGAACAGGGATCCTACCCCAACCGCAAGCACTGCGATTATGAAATTCATGACGAACAGGGTCGAGGCTGCCCTCTGGCTGATGCCGAATATGACGGAGAAGAGCACGCTGAAGAGCACTGCAAGCACAAGGGAGAGCGAAAGGGGGATTGCAACTTTTGCCCTGAAGATCGACCTCGGGCGCAACGGGCGGGCGAAGAGGTTCCAGACGGCCCTCCCCTCTTGACCTATCGAGGTCCCAGACAGGAAGACCCCGAAGAACCCGACGCTCATGAACGAGAACATGCCAAGGTAGGCATACATCTCCGAGCGGCTCATAGAGCCCATTGTGAAAAACAGCGGCAACAGTATGACGAATGGGATAGCCCAGTACCTAACCATCTCCTTGCGCCTGACCAGCGAACGGAGATCCTTTAGAACCAAAGCAGACTCTGCTTGGCTGAAGCCGATCCGCTCCAGGGAGTGGTACCGACGGTGCCCCTTCTGCGAACTAGAGGCAAGCTTTATAGTGACCGGGAGGGGGACCCAGTATTTTCTTCTTAAATACAGCCCCGCTGCCATCAGGGCGGCGCCTTGTGTCAGTGTCAGCAGAAGGTATGCCAATGCCATTGCATAGGCCCCCTGAGAGGCGTATATCACTGCGATCGAGGGCCAAGCGAATGGGACGAACCAAAGGGACTGGATCTGTGGTGCAAAAACCTCGAGGATCCTGAATAGTATGTTAGGGTTGAAGAGGATCTGCGATAGTGCGAGAACCAGCACGATTAGCACTGCCCTCGAGAGTATCGCGGTCCTCCCGCCCCTCTTAGAAAAGCTCGAAGAGACGCGGTTCACAGCCGATCTCAATATCTCGGAGACGAACCCCCCGACGATAGAGTAACAAATTGCGATCAGGGAAGACAGGAGCCAGGCTACCAAAAGCCCAAACCTCACAGCCAACGCAAGTGAGATCCCAAGAGCGCCCCCGATCAGGTAGTTGTACGAGACCACTGTTGACAGGGAAGACGCCATGACATACTCAGACGCGCTGATGGGCATGTGGTTGATCATTTCGCTAGAGCCGTATTGTGCGTTGTCGCCTATCATGAAGAAGACCCCGTACATAACTACCAGAGCGAAAGTGATTAGTGGAATAGAGGAGAGGATCTGCAGCCCGAATACCCTAAGGTAAGCGATGTCGTCATCAGGGATTAACCAAAGCAACGAATATACTAAAAGTAAGGAACTCGCGAAGACCAATAAACCTATTTCGAGCACTCCTCTGATGCCGGACCTCCACCTGACCACCTTTCCCCCGCTACCCCTTATCTGGGAAAGCACCAATACTTTGAGGAGAGTCTTGACCTTATCGACTCTCATCTAGTCAACTCCTCCACGATCAGCCGGACATCGCTTCCCCCGGTCAGCCTCAAGAAGACCTCCTCCAAGCTCGAGGCACCCATCCCGCTCTTTGCCTTCAGCTCCTCTAGGCTCCCCTCGGAAAGGAGCGAGCCATTGGAGAGTATCGCCACCCTGTCGCATATCGCCTGAGCGATCTCGAGGACGTGGGTACTGAAGACAGTAGTTACTCCCTCCTTGCAAAGCTTGTTGAGAAGGTCCTTGACTATCTTCGCCGACCTCGGGTCCAATCCGTTCAGCGGCTCGTCCAAGATCAGGAGCCTCGGTCTGTGGAGGAGCGCTCCGATTATCGCAACCTTTTGGCGCATCCCCTGGGAGTAACCACTCAGCAACTCGTCCTCCCTGCCCGCGAGCTCGAAAGCCTCCAGAAAGTGGCTTATCCTCGTCTGCTTCTCGGTAGCGCTGACCCCGTAGAGATCGGCTACGAAATCGAGATACTCCCTCGCTGTGAGAAAGTCATACAGGCGAGGTGTCTCTGGCACGTACCCAACAATGCCCCTGACCTCTATGGGGTTCTCATATGGGCTGACTCCGAAAATGGAAATATCGCCATAATCCGGCCTTACGAGACCTACCATCATCTTCATCAGTGTGCTCTTGCCGGATCCGTTTGGTCCGAGGAGCCCGTAGACCCTGCCCGATTCGATCTCCAAAGAGAGGTTGTTGATCGCTCTGACTTCACCAAAATTCTTCGCCACTGAGGAGACGCGGACGGCGCATTTCATAACGGATCACCATCAATGTAGAAACTAAAGCGCGCAGTATTAATATTTTTTATTAAAAAAGAATCCATTCTTATTGAATCGGAAAATTTGAAAGAGCACTATAACACATTCAATTTTTGCAAAAACTGGCTTTATTTGAAACATGGTGCGTTGTATCATCGGATTTCATGTGGCAACGGTGAGCCTCCTGCAGGAGGGGGCAATCCCAAGGAAACCGTTGACGGGTCGGCGGCAGTACACCATTTCGATTCGGTGTTTGGCGGGCAGCCCCGAGACACAGAAGGATAGCTGCACCCCCCACACCACCATCAAGCAGGCTGAAAGATGTCAGACCCCCTTCTTTAAAAGGCGGTTCTCAGGGAGTACGCTAACGAAGCAAGTCACGGCGATCTCTTCACGAGGGACTTTAGTGCATCCCGGTGTTCCCTTTTGAGCCTCAGGAACTCCTCGTATTCTTCGTCCGAGGGGGAAAGCTGTCGAACCAGCTCGAGCATGGCCTGCTTCGTCAGAAAACCGACATTCTCTAGCCTGGTGATAGCCTCTTCATACTTTCCGGAGAGGCAGCACTTTGCCAATTTTGTCTCGAGCTCGACCAGCCTAGAGATCTTCTCCGGGTCTTCCTCGATATCAAACCCTATTTGTCTCAGACCATTAATCGCAGCCTGTAACTCCTCAGATACATATTTAGGCGCGAATGATGCCTCGCCCATGTGGAAGAGGAAGGCTTCTGCCACAGCCCGGTAGTAGCTCTCGATGAGGTGCTCCACGCGCTCCTCCCTTGAGACCTCAACAAGACCTGCCTTGAGCATCTTCTTTATGTGGTGGTAAACGGCTTGAGGTGTCAAGTCTAGTTCGTCTGCAAGCTGGCTGACAGTCATCTCCTTCGCCCTGAGCATGTGGATGATCTTCCTTCTTGTATCATCAGCCATTAGCTGGAGGGCTTCCGGGTCGCTGATCGTCACGATAGACTTCATGAAGCTCCTTTAAAATTGAGGGCTGACTAGCTATATAAGCGTTTTGCCATTAATACGTATGAAACAATATTAAAATATAGTTATGGCTATGCAAACCAAAACTTTATAAGCACATGGCATTTTTTATATTAAAATGCAAGTTTGAAAATTAAACGGGGAGT
>JASFYL010000092.1 GCA_030055575.1 Thermoproteota archaeon
TAACATCTTGTCCTGCAGACGAGGCAGAGTCCCTCTTGGCTTGCCTAATAGGATCGAAGCATATGGAGGAGATCCGAAAGGTATCGATCGGAGATCGCATCTCGTCGTTATTGGGAAGTAAGAAAGCAGTGCTAGAGCAGCGCTTAAGGAAGTTAGGAAAAGAGATTGGCCCGATTTCGAAGAGGGATCTTGAGCAGGCGCAGATCATATTTAAGGGGCTAGGGGAGTACTTCGATAGAAAAAAAGGCGATCTCACAATATAGAGGGAAGGGATACCCAAAAAGTATTATACCGGTTGATCCGTTTTTTGGTGGGGGTCAGCATTGGAGTTCTGCCCTAACTGCAATTGCATTCTACTCGAGGACAGGAAAAGGAAGGTACTCGTCTGCAGAAAGTGTAAGTTCGAGAAGAGCATAGGGCTCGAAGGAAGCCAGAGGTTTGTTGAAATCATAGACAAGAAGGGGGAGACAGTAATCATAAAAGAGAGCGACCCCAGCAAGGAGAGGAGGCTCCCGATAACCAGAGCAGAATGCAAGAAATGCGGGAACATGGAGGCATACTACTGGATGATGCAGACGAGGAGCGCCGATGAGCCTTCCACGAGGTTTTATCGCTGCACGAAATGCAATGCCACATGGCGTGAGTATGAGTGAGCGCCCCCCCGTTGGACAGCAGTTTTTAAGTATAAAGACAATTAATAGGTTGAGCTGGTGGCGCATCTATGTTCAAAGCAGTGCTAGCAGACAGCAGGGTCTGGAAGAGCATCATCGAGTCGATCTCCACACTAGTCGACGAGGGAGTTTTTGTAGCGGACGCCTCAGGTATCAGACTGAGGGCGATGGATCCATCACGGGTGGCTATGGTTGATCTTGATCTGCCTAAGGGCGTATTTGAGAGTTATGAATGCGCCGGCGAGGTCCCCATAGGAGTTAACTTCGAGGACATGAAGAACATCATGAAGAGGGCGGGCGCGAACGAAAAGTTGGACCTGGAAAAGGGCGAAGAGGAGACCAGGTTGAAGATAAGGCTGAAGGGGAAGTCGACAAGAACCTTTTCGATGCCGCTGCTCGACATGGGAAAAGAGGAGCTCTCGGTTCCCAGGATCCCATTCAATGTGACGGTGAAAGCCCCCGCCTCTACGATAATGGAGGCGATCAAGGACGCTGAGGTCGTCAGTGACTTTGTTAAGATGGCGGTGGAAGATGGGATGATGAAGATGACTGCGAGCGGGGACAGGGGCGAGGTCGAAGTGGTGATCACTAAGGAGAGCGGGGAACTCCTATCGGTCGAGGTTAAAGAACCTGCCCAAGCACTCTATAGCCTCAACTATCTGTCCAAGATGATGGGGGCGTCCTCTTTGGCAGAGATCGTCGTGGTAATGTTCTCTAAAGACATGCCACTGAGACTTGACTTCAACTTGTCTAGCGGCGGAAAGATCGTTTATTACCTAGCCCCGAGGATGGAGTCGGAATAGTCGCAAACGCATAGATGAGCCAGATGCTTACGAAGGAAGACCTGGCGAAGTATCCATTTCTTAAGCAAACTGCCTCTTTCATCGAAAACAAGGGATTGGATCTCAGCGACCTCGCATCCGACGAGTACTCACCCATACTGGCACGTGCCATCAGAAGGATCAGAAACAGCATTGAAAAGTACATCGAGCCGACAGACATTTCGGATCTAGACGCCGAGATCCTCTCCTATCCGCTTGCACTTGCCCTCGTCTACGGAAGCAAGTCAGGCTGGCTCGTGAACAGATTCGCAACAATCGAGGCGAAGCGAACCGAGGAAGAGCTCAGGAAGGAGCCGAGTGAGAAGCTCATCGAGATCGCCGACTCAGGATTTGGGTGGAAAGTATCCAAAGCTGAGCTTAAGCTTGAGTGGGAAGAGTTTGGCTTTTCAATATCATTCCACAACTTTCTAGAGGCTGCCCCTGGATTCAACTCGAGCCAATGGAAGCTCGTTAACAGGTATCTCTGTGGTGGGCAGGTATTTTTGGGTGCGGGGAGCCTAGCAAGACTAATTTGCGAGGCGTTTAAGATGAAGATTCTCAGGAGGGCCGCCGACAAGGAGATGTTGGGATTCAGGCTACCAGAGGCGTTCCGACCCCACCTCGAGGAGATACTTGAAGCTGCAAAGGAGATCAGACAGGACTACGAAGAGATCCCTCGAGGACTAATTGCGGATGCAATGCCTCCGTGCATCACTACGATAGTCAATGATGTGAGGGCGGGCAAAGGGCTCTCCCATATGGCAAGGTTCACACTTACAACCTTCATGGTAAATGTCGGAGAAGGTGTCGACGATGTGCTTAAGCTCTTCGGTAATGTAGCAGACTTCGACGAGGGGAAGGCAAGGTATCAGATCGAGCACATCGCGGGGATGATCGGCTCCAAGACCAAGTACAGACCGCCCAAGTGCGATGTGTTGAGGTCGTTTGGGCTCTGTGTGGGGGCTGACGACCTCTGCAGGGAGGTCAAGCATCCGCTTACCTACTACCAGAAAAGGCTAAGGGCAACGGGCAGACGGGGTGGGAGCGATGGCACTCGAAATCGTAAAAAGGGAGTTTAAAAGGTACTACTCTGGATTGAACGTGGAGGACCTGAGGACGACTGAGATGCCCAGAAGGGAGTTCGCATTCCTCCACTTCGGGGGGGAAGTCATGGTCAGACACCAAAGCTTCCCTGATCCATCCGATTTAAGGGCTCATATTGTCGAGAATGTCCCCGCGCATATATACCACTCGTCTGCTTATTACGAGTCTCCAGATTCCCAAGAGATGAGCGAGAAGGGGTGGCAGGGAGCTGACCTAATCTTCGACATTGACTCTGATCACATAAAGACTCCCTGTAAGGAAAAACACGACAGGTGGACTTGCCTGGAGTGTGGTCAGGAGGGGACCGGCTTCCCGCCCGAGGACTGCCCCAAGTGCGGAATGAAGAGGATAGAGACAAAAACTTGGATTTGTGAAGAGTGTTTAGAGACAGCGAAGAAGGAGGTCATAAAGATTGTCGACGAGTATCTTATGCCAGATTTCGGGATCTCTAAGGAGGAATTCGAGGTATTCTTCTCCGGACATAGGGGGTATCACATCCACGTCAGGAGCGAGGTCGTGAGGCAGCTCTCCAGTGACGGGAGGAGGGAAATTGCAGACTACATTAGGGGCATCGGACTCGACATAAGGTCTCACGGGTTCAGGGAGATCGGGAGTGGGATGCTGATCGGACCAGACATGAGCGAGGGCGGATGGAGGGGAAGGCTGGCGAAAGCAGTTTATGCATTTGTCAACAAGTCATCCTACGAGGAACTAAAAAGAGTGGTATCTCCAGTTGTCGCCAAGACGCTATATGAGAACCGCGACAAGTTCCTCAAGAATATATCCTCGAGTCCGCCTTACTGGGGCGGGATGAAGGGATATACACTCGAAAGTGTGGAAAGGATTGCGGTGGCTGCAATCAAAGACATCACCTGCAATATAGACGAAAGGGTAACCATTGACACTAAGAGATTGATAAGGTGTCCGAACAGCCTCCATGGAAAATCCGCTCTGAGAACCATGAAAGTCAGTTACTCGTCCATAGACAGGTTCGATCCCTTAAGTGAGGCCATCCCGTTTAGGCACGGCAGCATAAAGATATCAGTTAGAACCGCCCCTCGCATCAGGATAGGAGATTTCGAGATTGGGCC
>JASFYL010000093.1 GCA_030055575.1 Thermoproteota archaeon
TGCGGCAAAGGAAGAGATTATGTGGTGCAACACCGTGTTTTCGTCCCAGACCTTGTAGAACTTCGGCAACCTCTCGCCTATCCTTTCAGTCTTACTCATACCTCTCGCGCACCCCGAACGTAACGCTTATGTTCCTCGGAACCGCCCTCTCGTCTACCTTTATTTCTATGTTCTGAGAGGTGGTTGTCACGTGATCCCCCTCGGATCTGCTGGCGCTAAGCTTAAGCCCTCTGACATCCCATACCCCGTCTACCCCGATACAGCATGAGATAACCCTCGAGTATAGGACATCCTCCGAGATCTTCAAACCAGATATGTAACTCCTAACCGCTGACTCTACCTCCTTAGAGATCTTGGCACGGTCGGCTGAGAAATCAACCACAACCGTAAGTGAGACGTCAACATGAACGAGCTTCGGTCGGTGGAACTCCACCCTGATTCCTGCAGCCCTTGTTTCGTCGATCACCCTTCTTATCTCGTTTTCCTCCCCACCGTCGACGATCACCCTGACTATCCCAGGGACACCTTCCGGCATCTCGTCTATGAGTACTGAGTTAACCCCTTCCACCGTTTTAAGCGCCGATTCCAGCGAGGGCATTGTTGCCTTCGCGGCGAACTCGAGGGCATGTCTTGCCCTCTCTCTCAACTCATCGTCACTCTCTGCTTCGGATCCGTTCCCCATGTCGCCCTTATTTATGACATACTCGACCCCTATTACAGGCTGGGGCATTATAGTGACAGCCCCTGCAGGTACATTCCCCTTCTTGCCAGGCACCGTGCAAACTACTGGCACATCGCACTCCCACCTTCCACCTTCCGTAGGTATAAGCACTCCATCCTCTTGCGTCACGAAGATTCGGGTCTCCTCGGGCGATGCTGAGTAGGTGGATACCTTCGTGCCCTTCGGTATCTTCACCTTCTGGTAAGCAACATAATCGACCTTGAAGACCGATCTGGAGTCTGGTTTTCTGCCCTCGGGGCGCCAAACTATGTTTCTCCCGGATAGCGTATAGTCGGCTGGGCCGAAGGTCACGGGCTGCCCGCCTGAGAGCCCTTCCACCTTTGAGATGTTTTTGACGAGCTCGTTCTTCAGCATATACTCATTCGAACCGTCGTAGAGGTGCACTTCACCAGACACCTCTATCTTCTCCGGCTCGGATCCCCTTCCGAAGGTGATCTTCCCGGAAGAGGGGCGTGCAGGCTTCCTCGACATGCCTAGAATGGCAACCGTCATGTCTAGCGCATCACCGGTCGCCGTGTCCAAGAAGCCTGCTTTATGAGCTGCGAGGAGTTGTTCGTACAAGAACTCTATTTCCCTGCTGATCCCTTCGACAAGCGTTCTGAGGACGCTCCCGGTGCTCGTGTCGGTCAGCCCTCCAGGTCTCGTGTACCTGTATTGCACCCTGAATTTCGTCCCCTCGTCTGGTCTCGCACCTCCTGGTATCCACTGGAGCGTGTTTCCGGAGAGCCTATAGTCCTTGTCAATTCTGAATTCAGTCTCCTTGCCACCTGCCTGTCCATAGACCTTAATTATCCTCGTGACTGGTGTGTTCACGAGCCAATAAGCAGCCTTCCCACCTTCATACCGAAACGCCTCGGTCGTCTCGACCCCGGTTATGCGAGCCAGCACATCATCGGTGATTTGCTGGTAAACCTTCCCTCTAATTGGCAACTCTTCACACCTCAAGACGTAGTGGATACGTTATGCTGATCGGTCCCCCTCCTGTAGTTGGCACCACGGTGATCTCTATTGACACCAAGTTAGGATCTTTCACGTCAAGGGTAGTTGAGATCGAGAGGACCTCCCGGATCCTCCTCTCCCCAGCTAGACTGGATGCGATCGCCCTCTGTATGAGCTTGAGAGTCCTATCGCTTCTAGTCTCCCCTATGGCTTCATTAAGCCTCGATCCGTATTCTGAGTGCCCGAGGTCTGCCATCTCCCCTATCTCTGTGGAGAGTCTGCAAACGATCGCTTGGGCGAGATTTTCGATTCCCTCTACCGTGCCAAGGTCACCAGAGGGGTCCACTGCAAGGTCTGCCCCAAAATTATCGATCTTCAGCCTCAGATCCCTGCCGAGCCTCTCCCCACTCAAGATTCTTCCACCCTCAGTTTATGTTCACGACCCCGCCCTTTATCTTGACCGAAGCGGAACCCTCGACACTTGCCTGGACACCAGCGCTCACCTCTGCATTCATTCCTGCCGTGGAGCTCATGTCCTTTCCGGCTTTGATCTTAACGTTATTCGTGCTGTCTACGGTCAAGTCATTTCCACAAGATACGCTTAGATCCTTCTGAGCTTCAATCTTTAAATTGGAAGCAGAAACTGAGATGTCCCCCTGTGCCTCGATTGATGTGTCCCCCTTTGACTTAACCTTTACATCTCCTTTCGCCTCTATTATTACGTCGCCTCCTCTCTCCACTGTTACCTTCGTCCCCCCCGCTGTGATCGTGACTTCAGCGTCCTTGAGGCACACTTTCATCCCCCCTGGGAGCTCGATATAGACCCTTCTAAGCTCCTTGTCTTCTGGGTACGGGGCGACGTATAGGATCTCCCCAAGCTTGCTGAGGGGTGGTCTATCCTTTTCATTGTAGATGCGCCCGACCACCACAGGGCAGTTAATGTCTCCGCCCACGAACTCGACAAGCACTAGGTCTCCGACGGCTGGAGGGCTGACTAACCCGACTGCTTGGGTAGCAATTTGGACCCCCCTTAGTTCGAGATCGCTGTTCTTGAGACGAACGCTACACTCATAGTTCTCCTTGTCACTTTCAGACGAGTGCGGGAATACCGATGTGACCACCCCAAGCTCAGGCGTCCTGACCTTGTTTATCTCCCTCCTCGCGACTTCCTTCATAGTCTGCACTATGCTCATTCAGCCACCCTCCTGCAAGTAAACACACTAGTGAATCCGAATGAAGGATGCAGGAGGTGTTCAAGCCTCGTCACCTCGTGGGATCCATCGATCTCCGGTTCATTAAAGCCATCCAAGACCAGCGCGTCTCCAATCCTGATTTGGGGCATCCCTTCAGTCCTTACGGTGAGGGTATCTACATACTTGAAGGAGTATAAGATGTATTCAGCCGCCTTCTCTGCAGACTCCCTGCTCTTCAGCGGCGCCTCCACCACGATCAGTGTCCTCCCTTCACCCTTCATGACCTTCAGTTCCTCCTTGGCAATCCAATGATAGGTCTCGGTACCCTTTGAGCTGACTGGGCTTTCGCCGAATATTACCGCACCCTCATATGCCGGTCTCTTCTTACTAACTGAGAGCTCCAAAACATCTATACCGTAGGTGAGCCGATGCTCCTTCCCGCCTCCGGGTCTCCTGAAGAATAGCTTGCCGTCCGCGTCGAAAAATACGTCGGCTCCACACATCCGCCCCAATCTAACTATGTGCTCAAGAAAGTTCCATCTATCGTCGACTACATAGTATGGATAGGAAATTCCGTCCTCGCACTCTTTAACATCTAAACCAGCTTCGGACGCAAGCGCCTTAACGATGCCTCCCGAAGTGGTGTTTAGGAAGGTCATGTTCGCTTTTGTGGAGAGCAGTTTTGAACCAACACCATCTCCAT
>JASFYL010000094.1 GCA_030055575.1 Thermoproteota archaeon
CAATGGGATCTCGGCGCTCTCGTTTGCGCCCAAATAGCCGATGACCCACCTGCCTGCGCTGTCGTACAGGATGAACTGCGACGACCCCTGGATCGTCCCGGTAGAGGTCGAGGTGAGCGCAGCTAGGAGCGAGGCTCCGCTGGCTTGGGAGGATCCAGCGCCCGCGCCTCCGGGGTACCCTACCGTCACTGAGACGTTAGCAGCGCCCCTCCTTCCCGTGTTCTCGACCACCAGCAGGATCGTGTTGTTCTGCCCCGCATTGAGCTCGCCCGGGACGATCCTCGGGATGAGCACTGCAGAGTCCAAGTCTCGGCTTGAGACGCTGAAACCGACGGATCTGGTCACTGTAGAGGTCAGGAGCGAGCTCTCGTTCCTGTAGCTTATTGTGAAGGAGATCTGGACTATTTGCCCTGCTGCGGAGGGCGAGACGTAGACGGTCATGTTGAAGGGCACCTCGCCCCCCGGCTCTATCGTGGACAGGTTGTACCTCCCGTCGCCTCCCACAACCATGAGCAGGCTTCCGCTCGTTATCGAAGTGACTAGCGAGGCTGTGACTGTGACGTCGTTAGCGGTGTTGTTTCCAGTATTTGAGACCGTGAAGGTAAGGGCGTTCTCGATCCCTGCCACGAGCGACTGAGTGTTGGACCTGATCGTGAAGTCCACGGCGCACTCCGTAGCAGGGGTCGATGCCAATGCCAAAATTGCAAGCAAAAGAAAGGCAGCTGCCGCAAGCCTCTCGTGAGACAAGCTGGGCACGCGCGCCTTAATGGATCGACCTCGGGGATGTTCCACCCTAAATCGCCTGCCCTGCATCCCTCTTCTCCTCCCTCTCTATCCTCCCGTCCCTGAAGAACCAGATCCTGTCGCAGTATGAGGTCAGCTCGAAGTTGTGCGTCACCATGATTATGGTCACTCCCTTCTCCCTGTTTAGCCTCCTTAGGAGCTCGATTATCTCACGGCTCGACTTCGAATCTAGGTTTCCGGTCGGCTCGTCAGCAAGTATGATCTGCGGGCTATTCGCAAGCGCCCTCGCGAGTGCTACCCTCTGCTGCTGCCCGCCGCTCAGCATCGTTGGGCGGTTCCTCTCGAACCCCTTCAGCCCGACCATCTCGAGCAGCTCGTAGGCCACCCTCCTCCTCTCCTCCGGGGGCACGCCGGATGCGATCAGCGGGGTCTCCACGTTCTCGGCGGCACTCATGTACGAGAGGAGGTTGAAGTTCTGGAAGACGAAGCCTAGCTTCCGGTTCCTCAGCTCTGCAAGCCTCCTGTCGTTCAGCCTCGAGATCTCAATCCCGTCTATCATCATCCTCCCCTTCGTGGGCCTGTCGAGGGCACCCATGATGTTCAGGAGGGTAGACTTGCCGCTTCCGGACGGCCCCACTATGGCGATGTACTCGCCCCTCCTCACGCTGAAGCTGACCCCGCGGAGAGCTGGGTAGTCGATCTTGCCGAGCCTGTACACCTTCCACAGGTCTTCTGCCACCATCACTTCCACGCTTCCGGTCGTACCTTTCTCTGCTGTAGGCGGCGTGGAAACTAGGAGGCGGCTCATCGATCCCAATCCTTTCTTTCTTTGCCGATAGAACCGCAACAAGGTATTTAAGCGATCTCCCGGTGCCGCGAGTAGGGCAAGGAACTGGATCTGCTATATCGCTACTCCTTGTGCCAGAATGCCCTGCATTCTTTGATGCCTGAGGATAAGGATATTATACAGCTTGGGAGTTCCTTCATACATGTTCTTTCCCCTTGTAGCGGTGTGCAAAGAATGGATAGTCAATGAGGTGCGCTCCCCAGGGCATTGCGAATCCATCGAGCCGCTGATTGGTCTGCATTTAGCTGAGGCGGACTTGCGGAAGAGTGGGCGGAATGGAAGAGGCGACATGAACTAAGAGGGCGAGGGGGAAAGGGTTGGACTGGCTTAACTTCCTGATACAGGCACTCGAGAGCTACGGGTACGCGGGTGCGTTCTTCACAGCCCTCATCGGGAACACGGTTCCGTTCCTCCCCGTTCCGTTCCTGATCCCGATCTTCCTCATCTCTGGGGTGATGGATCCCCTTCCCCTGGGCGTTGCCGTCGGGGTGGGCGCTACCCTCGGCAAGTGCGTGGCGTACGCGGTGGGGAGGGGAGGGGCGGCTTTCCTCGGCGAGAAGAAGAAGGAGGAGCTGAAGTGCTTCACTAGGGCTTTGGGGAGGTACGGGGACCTCGCGATATTCATATTTTCGGCTTTCCCCCTCCCGGACGACGTGATCGCCATACCATTCGGGCTAGTGAGGTACAGCTTCAGGAGGTTCTTCGTCATGCTTCTCGCCGGGAAGCTCTTCCTTGGGCTGCTTGTCGCGTACGCGGGTCACTACTCATTCGAGATCGTGATAGGGCTCCTCGGGGAGGGGAACATGCTGCTGGGAATCGTCTCGTCGTTAGTCTTGGTCGTAACACTTACAGCGGTGATCCTGAAGATAAATTGGATCGAGGCGGTAGAGTATACCCAGACGCACGGGCTGCCCGCATATGTCAGGCACTTAATGAGGGGATTGAGCAGATCCAAGGACAAGACGCAGCATTGAGTTGTCAACGCTGGAAATGCTGACTGCTCAGAGTCGGCAAGAGGTTCTTGAGCGACGAGGCAATTTCATTTGCTTTATTTTCAATCTTCGAGATTTTCACTGGGGAAGGGCTCATGCCGCAATGCGCAATGTTATTCCGCAATTCCCTCAGACCTCCCCAGATGCCTCTCACATCATGTATAAGAGGATAAGATTCAGGATCTTTCACTAGTGTGTTGAGTCGCTTTTCAATCCCCTCGCGCGTATCGCGCTCGAGCCAATGCTCTTGAATATTTTCTCTTATGCAAACATAGCTCACAACCCACTCTCTTGATAGCGTTATGGCTTGGACGATCATCCCTTTCCTTAAGCAATACTCGATTATTTTTGTCTGCTTCAATAGGTTCAAGTGTTCTAGATTTTGAGGGTTCCTGTGGGCGAGTTCAGAAATGTCTTTCTTTATTTGTTCGAGTATTGCAAGGAATGGTCGCAATAGAGACTCGCTATTGCATGAGCTCAATAGGGACGACAGCTCTTCTGCGCATGACATCACTTCGATTGGTCTACTGTAACATAATGCTTTGGAAAAGAACTTTAATTTGTTTGCCAAATCACTTATTTTAGGATTAGGATCCTTCTCGATGTGAAGCCTCAAAGTTTGGGCTAGGAAGGTGGCATCGCCTCTGGCGAAGAGCACCTCGGTGCCCGAGATCCATTCTAGGAGATCTAAGAGCGGGGTAAGGTCAAATATGGGAAGGGATTCACAACATGAGCGTTATGTTGCTTACCACAACTTTAGTGCCTTAATCTCTTGGAGTTCGCTCGCCCGGATTTTCGTACAAACCGCGAACAATGATCTCCATTAAATGTGAGATGAACAGGTCATTGAAAATAAGTGAGTTCAAGAATGAATCCCCTAAATCATGCACCGAGCGCCCTTTGTTTGGCAACCTGCTTTGCCCTCACAAGCCCTTCCGCCAACAGTGAGACCGTGCCAGTC
>JASFYL010000095.1 GCA_030055575.1 Thermoproteota archaeon
GTGCTGAAGAACGCGCTCGACTGGGCCTCCAGGCCGTTCGACGAGAACCCGTTCGACGGGAAGCCAGTTGCCATAGTAGGCGCTTCAACGGGATCGATGGGAACCGCGAGGGCGCAGTACCACTTGAGACAGGTTTGCGTCGGTCTTGGTATGTATGCACTCGTGTACCCGGAGCTCTTCGTCTCGAATGCAAAAGAAAAGTTTGACCCTGAAGGGAAGATTACAGACGAGAGGTTGAAGTCCAAGCTGAGAGAAGTACTAGAATCACTTATGGGGTGGGCGCTTAAGCTGGATGGAAAGAAAGCGTAAAGAATTGATCTATTGAAGACCGCAATTGACTATGAAAATCGCAAATCACTGGTCGCCTATCGACCTGCCCCTGCCTCTTCGACATCGTGCCAAATTGTAGAGGAGAGTAGGCCATCCGATCCCGGACACGGCGTGCTTAACGGACCCTTGCCGCATGGTATGACTTGTGACGAGCGTTGTTGGTTTTCTGCCAGCCAAGCTTGATTGGGTAAGTACTAATCATCGATAAGCCGTAATGTCAGAATCCTAGCCTTGGAGGTTTATCCGTAATTGCTGGCGCGCCTCGAAGTCCACCAGGCATGGTGAATCACCCAATCAGGATAACTGCAATCCAGGCTCACTTGGGTCCTGCTTTACTTTATCAGTATTCCTTCATGGTTTGCGGTGGATTCCGTCCCTGTTGCAACTCGCTGGACATTCGCAGCCGAGCCCTAGTTCGTTTTTTGGATTCCCGTCCGAACCCCCTCCATGCACAATCTTGCAGCATAAGCTTTCCCCAGTCGCTATCTTCAGGCACAGGATTAACAATTTATCCTCACAGGGCGAGTATTGTCTATGGAACTGCCTAAAATGGAGGACTTTGAGAAACTGGGCTTTTTCTACTTGGGACGAGAGTACGACATCGAAGCGCGGGCGCGTTCCAGCGGCCTTGTGCTCTACGACTCGCGAGATCTGACCACCCACGGCGTGTGCGTTGGGATGACCGGGAGCGGGAAGACTGGCCTCTGCATATGCCTCCTCGAGGAAGCCGCTATGGACGGCGTGCCCTCGATCGTTATCGATCCGAAGGGGGACATCACCAACCTGCTGCTCACCTTCCCCGACCTCAAGAAGGAGGACTTCCTACCCTGGGTCAACGCGGAGGACGCCGCCAGGAAGGGGCTTTCGGTCGAGGAGTACGCTGTGCGCCAGGCAGAGCAGTGGAGGAAAGGCCTCTTGGAGTGGGGGCAGGACGGGGGGAGGATCCGCCGCCTGCGCGAGTCCTGCACGTTCGCGGTCTTCACCCCGGGCAGCGCCGCCGGGATCCCCGTATCGATACTCAAGTCCTTCGAGCTGCCGCCCAGGCAGATCCTTGAAGACGAGGAGCTACTGAACGAGCGGGTGAGCAGCACGGTGACCAGCCTCTTAGGCCTAATAGGCGTGGAGGGCGACCCCCTCAGGTCGAGGGAGCACATCCTGCTCTCGACCATTATCTCCGACTCCTGGAGGAAAGGATCCAGCCTAGACCTAGCCGCCCTGATATCCCAGGTCCAGAGCCCAAAGGTCAGGAGGGTAGGAGTGATGGAGCTCGAGACGTTCTTCCCTTCGAAGGACCGCTTCTCTTTGGCGATGAAGCTGAACAGCCTCCTCGCCTCGCCTGGCCTCAGGCTCTGGTTCGAGGGGGTGCCCATGGACATCGGCAGTTTCCTCTACGATCCTGGGGGCAAGCCCCGCGTCTCGATCTTTTACATCGCGCACCTCGGAGACGCCGAGCGGATGCTCTTCGTCTCACTGCTGCTGAACAGCCTAGTCGGGTGGATGCGCACCCAGTCCGGTACGACAAGCCTGCGGGCTCTCCTGTACATCGACGAGGTCTTCGGGTACCTCCCGCCGGTAGCCAACCCTCCCTCGAAGGCGCCGCTAATGACCCTCCTGAAGCAGGCGAGGGCCTTTGGGCTGGGGGTCCTCCTCGCAACGCAGAACCCCATGGACCTTGACTACAAGGCCCTCTCAAACGCGGGGACGTGGTTCATCGGCCGCCTGCAGACTGAGCGGGACAAGCTCAGGATTCTCGAGGCGCTGGAAACAGTTTCTGGAGCTTCTGGGGCACAGATCCCCCGCGGGGATTACGACAGGATGATCACTGGTCTGGAGAAGCGGGTCTTCCTGATGCACAATGTCCACGACAGGGGACCTGTGGTATTCGAGACCCGCTGGGCGATGTCCTACCTGAGAGGTCCCCTGACCAGGGAGCAGATAAAGCTCCTCATGGACCCTATTAAGGCCTTTGAGTCGGCTGCGAGGGAGTCCGCGCCTGTGGCAGGAGCGGGAGAGAAGGCGACAGCCCGCGTTTCGGCGGTCGCAGAGGGGGCACCCGCCCTGCCTCCTGAGATCCCCCAGTTCTTCGTCACAAAGGTTGCCCCTGGCGAGATGGGGCAAGCAGTTTACGTTCCGTCGCTGCTAGGGATTGCACAGGTGCGCTACAGCGATGCTAAGAGCGGCGTGAGCTGGACCAGGGAGGTGTGCGTCGAGGTGCCCATAACCGATGACCCCATCCCCGTGGACTGGGGGAAGGCGAGGGAGCTGCCTTGCCCCCCAGACCTGGAGAGGAGCCCTCCGTCCAACTCAATGTTCGCGGAGCTCCCGAAGGCCGCCTCCAACCCGAAGAACTATGCAGCATGGGAAAAGGGGTTTGCAGCTTGGCTCCAGGAGACTCGGAAGCTGGAGCTCTTTGTGAGCCCCTCCCTTGGGGAGACGTCCAAACTGGGCGAGTCTGAGAGCGACTTCAGGATAAGGATGCAGCTCCTAGCCAGGGAGGTGAGGGACAGGGAGGTGGACAAGATCCGGAAGAAGTACGCTCCGAAGCTCGCGAGACTTGAGGAGAGGATCAGGAAGGCGAAGGCTGCCTTGGAGAGGGAAGAGCTCCAGGCGAAGGAGCAGAAGTACCAGGCGGCGATCTCGGCAGGTTCTGCCCTGCTCGGCGCCCTGCTCGGGAGGAAGGCGGTGAGCGGCGTCAAGACGACGGCGCGGGATCTGGGGCGGACCGCGAAGCAGGAAGAGGACGTGAAGGGCTCGCGTGAGAACCTCGAGTCCCTCCAGCGGGAGAGGGCTGCCCTTGAAAGAGAGCTCGAGTCCGAGATCAATGCCTTGGAGAAGTTCGACCCGCTCACGGAGAGGCTTTATAGGGTGGCCGTTACGCCTAAGAAGGGCGAGATCACGGTCCGCCTAGTGGCACTTGTCTGGAGCCCGATCCAGTGACCCCGAGTCTACTTGAACAATCGCGTGATAATCGGATGAAGACTGTGATGTAAAGTCGCGCCCCCTGACCGCAGCCGCCCAT
>JASFYL010000009.1 GCA_030055575.1 Thermoproteota archaeon
TTCCCCTATCAGTTCATCCCCGCATGTGATCTTGATGTACGTACAGTTCGGCCAGACAAAGCTCCTGTCCGTTGCGCAAGCGTAAACCTTCTTCCTCTTTAATGCCTCCCTAACGCCGACATTGATGCCTTGGCACAGCCCCATCAGCACGCCCTTTTCAGACTCACACTCAAGTCTAAGGACTTCCTCCTTTTCCTCTTCTGTGAGCTCTTTAACACACACTATTCCGCCAATCTTCCTTATTCTATCTGCCATATCACCTTCTGACATAGCGCCTTACCACCCTCGGTGCCTTGATGACCCCCGCAGTCTCCGGAAATTCCTCTAGCCTGCTGTTGGGTATGTACATAGCATTTACGTATTCTTCTTCAAATATTGGTTTTGCTGCTAACTCTATATACTTTATTTTTGAGGCGACCAGCTGGGCCTCGGTCCTCATTTCTACCGACTTGAGACATAGCCTGGCACCAGACCCTGCTGTGTTCCCAGTAAAAGATATCCTGTCTAATGGGATTTCGGGTATCATTCCAATAGTCCTTGCGCTCCTTGGGTCAATATAATTTCCAAAAGCACCAGCTATAACCACCTCTGAGAGGGAATTCCTGTCGAAGCCCCCTTCACGCACGAGGGTCATATAACCGGCATAAATCGCGGCTTTTGCTTTTTGGATCTCCCTGATGTCGTCCTGAGTTATCACGAGGTCTTCCTTGCCCGTCTCTGTCTCCTCTTTCCCAACCAATACAAATTCCTTCCCGCCCTCCCCATCCCTGACGCCTCCTCTTTCCAAGATCCTCCCTGAGGTATCTATTAAACCAGCCTTTAGCATCTCGGCCACGGCGTCAATCATCCCGGATCCGCATATCCCCCTGGGCTTCTTGTCGTCGATCGTCTTGTAGGAGACCCGAAGATCCTCATCGTCGATCCATACCTTCTCGATTGCCCCACTCGCGGCCCTCATGCCGCACCTTATGTGGGCGCCCTCGAAAGCGGGTCCTGATGCGGTTGAGCATGCCCAAATCCCGTTCTTGTCCCCCAGCATCACTTCGGTGTTTGTCCCTACGTCCATCAGGAGGGTGAGCCTTTCCTTCTCATGGAGCTTGGAGGCAAGGATATCTGCTATGGCATCCGCGCCCACAAATCCCGCCACGTTGGGGAGGAAGTGCACATTGCCCGAGCGGTTTATCCCTATCCCCACGTCCCTTGCCTTCGCGTCGAAAGCCCTCCCCATCCCGGCAGCGTATGGCGCCAGTCCAAGGCTCTTCACGTCGATCCCAAAGATGAGGTGATGCATTGCTGTGTTCCCGACCACGACCGCTTCATATATCTCGTTTCTGTCAATCTCAACGCTCGCAGTACCAGAGCCTATCAACTGGTTTACCCCTTCGAGAACAGCGCTGCGTACCTCCTCGAGCTTCTCAATACCCTGCGACGCGTAGTTGATCCTTGTGATCACGTCCTCCCCAAACCTTATCTGCGGATTCATGATTCCATCCGCGTATACTATTGATCCATCGTTGAGGTCAACTATGAATGCTGCGAGCTTCGTGGTTCCGACATCCACTGCGAGCCCGTACTTCTTCGCTGTCGTGTCGCCTTTCTCCAACGCAGTTACCTCTCCCCTACCAGTCACCACGGCAGTGACCTTCCACCCCCCCTCCCTGAATACCCTCGGGAGTTCTCGCGCCACGTGGGCGTCGATCTTCAGCCCTCTGTATCCCATCTCGGATAGCTTTCCTAGGAGCCTTTCGTCGTCAGCCGAGGGGTCATTCAGTGTTGGGGGTTCAAGCTCGAGGAAGATCTTTTCAACATTGCACTTCAGCTCTATCATCGGCTCCTTTCCCATTATTACTAGCCTCTGTTTGCCCACTCTGCTCTGGTCTGGCACTCTGACGGTTACCTCGCCCTTGACGTACGCCTGGCAGGCGAGCCTGTAGTTCTTGTCCCTTTCCCCTGTGATCCTCTTCTTTTCTTGTTCTGTGGGAGGGGAGACCTTTCCATCCACAATCTCGATGAGACACTTCCCGCAGTAGCCTTTCCCCCCACAGATGGCAGCGAGATCCACACCACACAGCTGCGCAGCAGACATCAGGGAGGTGCCTTCTCGGATCCTACATCTCTTCCCTTCCGGAAGGAACCTCACCTCAAAACTCAATGCCTTCCTCCTCCAGGAGTCTCTTCACAACCGAGGACGGATCTCCGTCCATGACAACCCTCCCGTTCAGCATCAGTATTGCACGATCCGAGACCTCCTCTAGGAGATCCAGCTGGTGGCTGACGAGCACAATTGCCGGTCTGAACTTCTCCTTCACCATCTTGAGCGAGTTGGCAACCGTCCTGAGCGTTATGGGATCCAGGTCCCCAAAGGGCTCGTCGAGGATAAGTACCTTGGGGTTTGCCACGAGAGACAGCGCCAAGGCTACCCTGATCTTCTCCCCCCCGCTCAGCTCGTAAACATGCCTCTCAAGTATGTTTGTGCCGAGCCCTACAGCCTCAAGCACAGCTACGGCGACGCTTTTCGCCTTCTCGGGGTCTTTGGTTTTGAAGAGTTCTCTCAGCAGATCTTGGCTCATTCCCATCTCGTCGAGCTTTGCCTTCATCTCCCCCTCAGGCAGCTCAGAAACCCTGCTCAGTGCGTCAACTACTTCGTCGGAGATCCCGCTCCTTTCAGCCCTTTTCAGCGCAGCCAAAAGTGCCCCGTAGTCCTTTAACCCAAGCTTCGCTGCGAAGAGGTCCAGCACCTTGGCAAAGTGAGGCAGGTCGAACTCCTGGTGCAGAATCCCGATCCTCCTCCGGGCCATCAGGTTCTTCCTGCCGAGCCTGCCCAAGACGACCCATTCCCCCTTGTAGGTTATCTTGACCTCCCCCTTGTCTGGGATCTCCAATCCGGAGAGCATCCTGAGAATTACGGTCTTTCCTGCCCCGGATGGACCGACGATGCCCGTGATCTCCCCCCTCTTGAACTCCAGGTTAGTTTCGGTCATCTCGAAGACCATTCCGTATGGGATCAGCTTGTAGACCTTACTTGCCCCCTCCATCTTCAGGACGACCTTGCCGTCCAACTTTACCTTCCTTACAGGAGCCTCCAGCCTGGATAGGAACTTGGAGAGGACTGCCTCGGTCTTGCCGTCGTCTACCACCCTGCCCTTGTCGATTAGGATGGTCCTCACGGAAAGAGACCTGTGAATTTGCGGATTGTGGGAGGCGAAGAGGATCGCAGTCCCGAGCTCCCGGTTTGCCCGCTTCAGGGCGTCTAGTAGTGCTTCCCTGGTTGCTGGGCAGGTCATGGTGCCAGGCTCGTCTAGCAACAGCAGTCTGGGCTTCCTGGCGATCTGACGGGCGATGATCAGCCTCTGCTTCTCTCCACCGCTGAGCACCTCAGACCAAAGCTCGGCGCGCCTTTCCAAACCAACTACCTTCAGTATCTCCATGGCTCGTTCGCGGTATTCCCTGTACTCTCCCTCCCCCTCTGGGATGGTCTCTTGGAATCCGTCGGAGTACCTTATCGCCCTGATCACGTTGTCGACTGCACTGTCTGGCCAGAGCCCGAAGCTCCTCTGCAACTGTATTGCAGTCAGCTTCTGGAGCTCGAGAAGATCGCTCTTTGGCGAGTTTGGGCTGATTTTCAGGTTATCGAAGGAGATGGTCCCAGAATCGAAGCTCTCCACTCCTCTCAAGATCTTCAACAATGTGCTTTTACCTGCGCCGCTCTCGCCTGCAATGCCAAGTATCTCCCCTTCTTCCATTGAGAATGTTACCCCTTCCAGGGCGATCACGCCATGTTCAGGGTACTTCTTTGTTAAGCCGTTCACTTCGAGCAACACAGCTTCGACCCCCTCAGAACATCGACCTAGGAAGCACTTTCACTAAAATATAATTCCTCATAAGCGATCTCTTGATGACCGCAACCTCTGAGAGGCTGCGCCCTTCGATGTTTACCTTGCCTATCCTTTCCTTGTAATCATCGTAAGGTAGCTTGACCCTGATCCCATCTATCTTTAATGTGACCGGATTAGGTGAGAGTGCCTCTGCGGCCTCAGGCACCTGCCTCTCTACTTCGTTCTTAACAACAATCGGCTCAACGACCAGTGGATCCATGTCCATCTCCCTCCTCCTCTGCTCCACGATTACGCCTGCAAGCCTTGAAACCTCTTTCAGCTTTTCGATAGCATCTCCCGTTCTCGCTCTCTCAGGGTACCTTCCAATCCCGCCAACGTAGCCTTCGGCGCCTGACAGCCCTCCTATAATGGGTCCCCCAGTCACAATCACCGGGACCTCGATCTCCTGGAAGAGTTTGGTCTTCTTCAAAAGGCAAGCCTCGAAGTTACCGAGGGTGAATACCGCGAGGTCGTGTTCCTCTATCAGCTCCTTCTCCTTCATTGTGGTGTGGACTATCTTCTGACCCACTCCCCTTGAAAGCCCTATTATGTTAGTTTTAGCCCCGTGCCTTCGTAGGTTCTCAGCAATGTCGCACGCAGGATGGGGAAGGTGGTGCCTTGAGAGCGTGGGTGCGATTACCCCGATCTCAGTGCCTATGAGGGGGGCCTCTGTGATCTTGCCCTTCAACTCTGAGACGATGGTCTTGAGCATTTCCAATTCCTCCTCCGGGACGGCTATGTTCATTATTAGGTCGAGGCCAACCACTGTCTTCTGGACCACGAATCCGCCCACGTCCTCGAGGAACTCGATTATCCTCTCGTGCCTATAGAGGCCCCCCTCGAAGAGCAGGAACTTAAGCACCACTCCCCCCTCCCATTTGCGCGGCGAGCGCTTTCCACTCCTCTTTGATCGGATCCTCGGAGGCAATTATCGTGAGAGTGCCCTTTCCCCTCGTTGCGCTCCTGACCCTGAATCCTTCTGGGATTATCCTAGTGGCTAGCTCGTTGATCCTCGACTCGAGGTCGTACCCCTTCTCGCTCAGCCTTATCCCCTTAACCTCGTCTGGGTCTGCCCCAGAGACGAATATCTCGAGCCTGCCTATCTGCTCCACCCTGTCCCTCCCGTACTTGGACCAGAGTGCCTTGAGCGCATCGCCAAGGAAGATCTCGCTGCTCAAGGTCACCCTTATTCCATTCTTCCTAGAGTCGATATACGAAGCCTCGCCAAGTGTGCTCTTGCCAGAGAGTTCTTTGTACTTTATCCTGATGATGAAGACAGGCTCCCCGACCTTTATCTTAATCTCGATCGACTCTATGCTTCCGCCTAGGCCGAGATCCTCTACGCTCTTCTCTGCTATGTACCTGTATTGCTGCCCTCCTAGTTCCTCATCAGCGTCCACGAAGATCTTAACTGTGTGCCACCTCCGATTCTATTATCTCCTTGAGCTTACCTACCTCCAGCTTCCCCTTCTTCCTCTTAGCAGGCGCTTCGCCTTCTTCCTCAAGGGCTCTGGAGACATTCCTAAGGACTTCCCTCTCGGCGCTGAGCATATGATATCCTGGTCTCGGCCCCCCGCCCCTCTTTGCCCTGCAGATTCTCTCGTCCCCTATACGGTACCCTCTTTGCTTATAGAAGATCCTCTTCGGATCAAGTGCCCTAAGCTCGGCCAAGGCCCTCTCGACGTTTTCTACTTCTCCTTCAATGAGAATACCGTAGCATGTCTCCTTGTATTCTATCCCTTCAAACGAAGCCGCCTTTTCTGCTAGCATCGATGGCGTCAAGCTAGAATCTGGAGAGAGCACAACCAAGAATGTCTTTATCGTGCTCCCACCTCCTGTAAATAGATTTCATCGCCTTCCTTCACGCCTTTAAGCAGAGTGAGCCCTCCGACCACCTCTCCGATGAGGTTGGTTCCGTCAAACCCTTCGGCAGTGGGACCGAATCTGTCGCTGTCAGTCAGCCTTACCCCGATCATCCCAACGAACTTCTTGACGGTGTTCGTCAGCCCTATCTGCCCTGAGCGTACCCTTTCGGTTGGCACATTCTCTGGCGTCAGCCCCTTAGCGATCCCCCCATCCCCCCTGAAGAGCACCATCTCCATCTTGGGGTTTGAGAAGTATACCCTTAGCTTTCCGTAGGTCTTACGTTCGAGCCCCGTGACCGCCCTGAAGTACTTGACCGAACGCGGTGCGTCTTCGTAGTATAGCCTAACTTTGAGGATCTTCTCAGGGGACGTTGTCTTGCAGACGACCTCTCTCTTCTTGTAGATCTCGAGAGTGTTCTGGGGCATATGCTCGACTATTATTCCTTCCCTTTCATCACCCTCTAAGAGCACTTTTATATTCAGTTCCCTGAGGAGCTCCTGGGCCTCGCTGAAACTCTTCCCCAAGATCCTTATCCTTTTCGGACGTGGCAGAACGGAAAGTACGTCTCCTTCCTCTGCGAGGTCTACGAGCTCCATGCCGCTCAGAACTTTTCCCACGATCGTGTGGGATTGGGCGAGCGGGACGTCCTTCTTGTATATGTAAAGCCCACCGACATTCTCGCCGCTATTCCGTACAGTAACAGTCCCCCTTCTTCTTTCCCCCATCTTCTCTGCAACGAGGGATGTCACCTTTAACTCGTTGCTGCAGATGTAACTGCTGGCATCTGAAGTCACCTTTATGATCCCCTGATCAAGCATGTTATAGGCATGCTCTCCGCAGACTGGTGAGTCGTATTCCAGGGATAGCTCAACTCGGGTGAAGATCTTGTCAGACTCCTCGAGGATCATCCCGGGCTCTCCCCTCAATAGCGACTTTGTTCTTTCCCTAACCTCCAAGACCGGTTTGACTGAGAGTATCTTGTCTCCCATCTTGAGAGAGCCGATCAAGTGTCTCCCATATACGACCCTCCCTAATGCGGCGCACCCCCTTGGCGGATAGTAAGACGCCAAGTGGGGTCTCTTGGAGAACACGAGGTGGGCATTTTCCCTGCTGAGCCCTGAGAGGCTTATTGTCACTTCTGTTCTGGCGAGTGTTACTGGTTCGAGCGAAGGTTCTGCGTCAAAGAATGACGGACCAAAAACTACCGCGTCCTTGGTCACCCACCTGACGCCTGAACCCTCGAATCCATGATAAGCCTTCTTCCACACCTCCAGAAGTACCTTGCAGTCGACCTTGATAATCATACGCCCCTGTGTCGTCTGAAACTCGAACAGATCCGTCTCTATGCTCTCTTCACTGACCTTTCTCCTGACCGCTATGAGTCGCCCGTCGGTCGCCCCGAGTCCTGCCTTACTCAGGATCGATCCTAGGCTCTCACCATTCTCTGCCTCGAACTCTTCCCCATCGATAGCGATCTTCAATCGATCTACGCTCCAGCGGCAGCACTACATTATTAAATCCCTGATTAATTTATAGGTTAGTGATCCGAGATGTCTCAGTCACCTCACCCTAGAGAGATCGAGGTCATGCCAAGGAGACTGATGAGCTCCAAGAAAGCGACGGATCTCTCTGCTATAATGCGCGAGACCGATGGAGTAGAAGAGGTTCTTACACACACAATCAAGTACTCGGGGGGAGGAGCCGTAACGGGGAGGTTCATACTCGTCCTCAAGGAGGGATTCAAACCCGAGGATGTGATTGAGAAGATAAGACCTGTTTGTGAACAATCGATGCCATATGGCTATGACATCAGGGTGGGTCAGTTCACCAAGCCAAGACCGACTGTTAAGGACTACCTCCGCGGGCTCAAAAGGTGAAACATTTGCAGGATTCGATCGGAAGGGACGTCCAGATTGTCGATTGCCGGGAATCTATGGGCATAGGCGAAGGTGGGGGTCTTGCCCAGCGCGGTACGATCTCGGAGTCCGAAAGCTTCGAAGTAGTTGCTGTAGCGATGTCTCCCTCGAAGCGGCACATAACAAAGCCTATCTGCGAGATCACCTATGGGTTGAGGGAGCAGGGGATACGTACCAGCGTGCTTGTACTGGAGTCCGGGGCGGGTGTCCCTCCCGACTCCCCTTACGGGGGGGCCCCTGGCGGGTCTATGGCAGGAATCAACGAGAAGGAAGTCTTCCAGATCAGAAGGTTCAAGCTTGCTTTGATGCACCTCGGTGGCATAAGCGGTCATGTAGTACACAAGGCTAAGTCTTTCTTGAGGTATGTTGACATACCTGCTATTATAGTGTGCGAGGCACCCGTAGACTATGAGGACTTTGCCAAAGTCGGCATAATCACCAGGCTTGTACGCCCGCCCCCCGGAAAGGTGGAGTGCGCAGGGGTAATACTAGACCTCGTCACTGGGGTGGTCAGGGGTGTAAGCTGCCCGAGGGACAAGCTGAATGAGATAGTGATAAAAGTAAAGTTCTGGCTGAGTAAGATCAGCGCTGATGAAGTGATGCTTGGGAGGAACGAGATTGGCAAAGGTATTCATATTCCCGCCTAACAGCCTAATCCTCTATGATCTGGTGACGCGCGAGGGTCATAAGCCCTTAGGTCTGGGCGAGGAGGTATCAAAGAACCTCTCCAAGCCGGAGATCGACTCCCCCCCTATGAACATAACCCCTGAGTTTCCGAGGCGTGGACTGAAGTACGCGGCGATAGAGGTCCCTTCAGGGGTGAGGGGCAGGCTGGCACTGATTGGGCCCCTTATCGAGGAGGCAGACGCAGCCATAGTCGTTGAGGATCCCGAGGCACTGTTCGGATGCGCTAGCTGCGGCAGGACAAACGAGTTCATCCGATACATAATTAAGCGGAAGGGCCTCCCAGTGGTTACCGTTCCCTACCCCAGAACAGAGGAGGATGCGAAGATAATGGTGTCCAAAATAAGGTCATTCCTGAAATCTTTGGGTGATAAGAATGGTATGCCTAGTGGTAGATGATGATAGACTCGCAGGAACCTGTAGCGCTCTCTTGGACGAAAAGTCCAGAGAAGTACTGCTGTCCCTTCAAAAGGGTCCGCTTACCCTCGACCAGTTGTCCGAGATGCTTATAATAAGCAAGAAAGACGCGAAGGACCGCATAGAGCGCCTCACTGAAGCGAAGCTGGTCAGGAGGACTCCTGGGATAGCAGGAGGTCCAGACCTATACTCGCTAGAGTTCTCCATGGAGATAGAAGGAGCATGCCCAGATCAGTCCCTGGTCGAAGAGCTGTACCAAGAGATCGGCAACTCCTTCTTCTCTTTCCTAGAGAAGAACTCTGATAAAATATCTGCACTCTGCGACTCTATGGGAGCTTCCCTCGGAAGGGCAGTGGAACAAGTATTTCTCAGCTCAGTCTCGAGGGTGGTGAAGGATCTTCAGATCGAGATTAATGAAGAGGACAGGCGGCTTAGCGCCCACCTCGGCACAATCCAGCCTACATGAACCTCTTCAGCATCTCGTTCATCTTTTTTACAATAAACTCCTGCGCCTTTTCGAGGCTCTCCCTGCTCCCCACCAGTATCCATGCCATTGGGGCCGCCTCATTCTCCCCGATCCCTGGGACTCTGACTTCTCTCTCTCTTAGCTCTACCCCGAAAGTATTGACTGCCTCTGCTATCACCGAATACGGAGTCCCAGCTGGGACCGGCAGACAGTAGATCCCATCCTCTCTTTCCCCTCTCTCTCTTCCCACATCCTCGCGGTCTCTATTCCCCATAATTCAAGGATCAACTGACTTCGGTTTATCTCCTTTTCGGAAAGTCTGAATGCCTGGAGTGTTCGGTTATTGTATGCCGAGATCGTTCTGTCTTTCTTTTTGTTCTGGCAGCGTCCCCACCATCCCGCGGCGCCTAATTCGGTGGCGCTCTACTGATCAGCGCAAGACCCCTTCATTCGATCCGCTATCTGCTCGGGTTAAATAGGACCTCGCGTAGTAGATCACTTATCTCGGCATCGTGGATCTCATCAATTAATTTTCCCACCTCTGATTCGCAGGAATCCAGGATGTCCGACACCTCAAAACCTCTTTTGCGGTATTCTTCCGCCTGTCTTAGCGTTGCTAGCAAATCTGCCAATTTTACTATCTTTGCTTCGATAGTCTTTCTCGATATGTACTCGGAGAAGAGTTCCAACAGCCCATCCCACCTTTCCCCGATATCCCGAAGCAATTCAAATTCTATCCTCTCCTTCTCTTCCTGTCCCAACACCTTAGACAGGTTCTTCGGCATGTCTCCGGAAATCGCCTCCGCCAAGTCGTGGATCATTCCCATCAAAATCATTTTTTTTCCGTCTACCTTGTCTTCCTTCGAGGAAAGGCGTAGGGTAATGAGGCTGAGGATCGCTGTGACCTTGAAGGTATGCCCGGCTATGGTCTCCGCTTCGAAACGAGGGACCCCCCTCTGGAGCCATCCAGTCCTGGGGATGTTCTCCAAAACAGAAAATATATGCAAAATCCTCTTGGTTTCCACACTTACCACCTTGATGACTCTCGAGCGTTTCTATTTAAAAGCAACTCCAGAACTCGTGTCAATGATCTCCAGGTAAGTGGGTGCTGATCTACCGAATAATCTAGCGAGGGTCCTTTGGATTCAGATGCTCCATGTTTATCTCGAACGAATGAGGTGAGGGTAAGGAGCAGACGCTCGCCCTAGATGCTGCCATTGATTTACCCTTCTATTTGCTGTTACCTCCCCTCCTTATCTCTCCAATGATCTCTTTGGCCCTCGAAAGCCTGATGTTCTTCTCAGCTATCATGATCTGAGCAACTTTTTCGATCTCTATACCCTCTGCTCCAGCCATCACGGCGATATTCCTGGAATGCAGCCTCATGTGCCCCTTCTGTATCCCTTCGCTCACCAGTGCCCTTAGCGCGGCAAAGTTTTGGGCAAGCCCAACGGCACACATCACCTCGGCGAGCTCGTTCGCCCCGCCCACGCCGAGGATTTTCAATGCCACCTGGGCTACCGGATGCACCTTGGTAGCGCCCCCAACAGTCCCGACGGCTAACGGCAACTCAAGCTCTCCCACTAGATCGCCATGCTCGTCCCTCCGCCATCTTGATAGGGGCTTATATCCGCCCGAGAGCGCAGCGTAGGCATGAGCACCAGCCTCTACCGCCCTTGCGTCGTTTCCTGTAGCGATGGCTACGGCGGTAATACCGTTCATGATGCCCTTGTTGTGGGTCACAGCCCTATAAGGGTCTGACAGGGCAAAGTCATAAGCCGCCAGAACCCCCTCGACCACTTCCTCTCCTATGCGGTCTCGCCTGTATACCACGCTCGCTCTGGAGATTCTCTCTGTAGCTAGGTTGGAGATTATCCTTAGGAGGCTCCTCCCGCCCGTCAGCTCTTCGAGCTTCGGCGCAATCCCCTCTGCTATTGTGTTGATTGCGTTGGCTCCCATCGCATCTCTGCAGTCAACATAGAGTTCGACAACCAGCATTTTGCGGGGTGAGTCATAAGCCTTGACTCCGATGTCAATCGCCCCCCCGCCCAGCTTTGGGAGAGACCCTGCGTATGCGTTCGCCTCATCGAGGATCTCCTTTCTTGCGGAGAGCACATTCCTTGCGCTACCTTCGAGGTCTTCCAAACCGATAATCTGAACCTGTCCTCGCACTATGGGTCTGGTGCTGGTTGCGATGAACCCGTCTGGAAGAGCAAGCTTAGCGGCATGGCTCGCCGCCGCAACAACCGACGCCTCTTCAGTTGCCATGGGCACAAGGTAATCCCTGCCGTTCACTCGAAAGTTCGTTGCAATGCCCAGGGGAAGCTGGAACATCCCTATTACGTTCTCGACCATCGTATTGGCTAGTTCGATAGGGAGCCCCTCCCTCAGCTTACTGAGGTCCTCTTCGCTTAGCCCGGCTATTTTCTTGACAATCTCGAGCCTTTCTTGTAATCCCATCCTGTAAAAACCGCTGATCGCTGGTTTATCCACGATCAATCACCACTGCCAGAGCCGTATTTGAGTATGTTTGAGTAGAGCTGTATGTGGTCATCTGCCCCCCGCTTTGTAGAGAAATGCTTTTCGTAAATTTCCTTGCTCCTCCTGCCCATCTCCTCGGCTAGGATTGGGTTTTTAATTATGTGCTTGATCGCACCTGCAAGGGATCCTGGATCGTTCGGTCTGACCAAGTACCCGTTGATTCCAGGCCAGATCTGGCTCGGGATCCCTCCTACTGCAGTACCTATCACTGGTTTCCCAAACGCCATCCCTTCAGAAATCGCAAGTCCGAACCCTTCATGTAGGGACGGGAGTACTACAAGGTCACACTCCTTATACGCAGCCATAAGCAGCTCGCGGTCGATCGCCCCAGCCAAAATCACCCTCCCCCCATAAATTGGTTGGTTAGCCCTCTCGCGGAGCTCACTCCTGTATTCCTCTTTGTCTTTAACCCTCAAAATATCCTTACTAAAAGAACCATTTCCTATGAAGACAAGCCTGTAACGAAAGTCTAGCTTTGCTGCAGCCTCCAGAAGAATGTCCTGCCCTTTGAATCTGTCTATCCTAGCAACACAAATGATCAGTTTCTCATCCCAACCTATCCCAAACTTCTCCCTGAAACTGAGTTTGGGCTCCTCGACATCTATGAACGGGGGTATCACCGTTACCCTGTCAAAGGGAATACCTGACTTTATTGCTGCACTAACGTAGTGCTTGGTAGAGAAGACAGAGCTGGCGCAGTGGCTTATGTGTCTGATTACAAACTCCCTCCAATCGTGGTGTATCTCCTCAGTGAATGGTATGTGCCAGGTGAAAACTAGGGGCAAATGTATGCCTTTGAGGAGCGCCACGCTCGAAAGTAGCTGGAAGTCGTGGACATGTATGATATCGGGATCTTCCGATCTGATCACCTCCAAAATCCTCTTATGAAATGCCTCGTTGACCTTGATATAATCGTTGAAACCGTATAGGTGTTTGTTGTAAAAAGTCTCTAATGGGACTTTCTTGTTATGGAAGACCTTTAGAACGATCTCCTTGAATTCTGTATACCCCTGCAGGGTCTCCTTCCCAAACTCACCCTCTGCAGGGACCCTGAATACCTTGAACCCTGCAATTGACTCGATCGCTTTCCCCCTTGGGGGCTTCATGTTAACGAAAACCACCTCGTGACCTAGCTCCTTCAACCTTCTCCCTAGCCATGCCAAGTAGTAGGAAACCCCGCCGGTGCTGGGTAAGAATGACTGACTTGCGTACAATATCTTCATTTGGCGCCCACTGCCCTCACATACGACAGCTGGAAGTCGTTTATAACCCGCATAGTCCTCAGGCACTCGGCTGCCGTAATTATCCTGTTCCTGTTCTCTGGAGACAATAAGTCAAAGGTTTCCCTCGCTTTGAAAAGCATTGTCGAGAGCAACTCCCAATTGCCCTCGATATACCTCAGACCGTTCCTTACTAGCGATGTCGCCCTAACGCTCTCGACCTTCCCCTTTTCACTGAAAAAGATTTGGGGCTCCACTGCGTCGAACTTGCCCTCGGTTGAGAAGAGATAAAATGGAATCTGGAGGAGACTGACTTCCTCCTTCGATTCTCCTTCGTCGTTTAGCATGAATGACTCGATATTCCAGCAGTCGCTCTTTACTTTACAGAGTATGAACTCCAGATATTGCCTCTCTCTTTCGAACTTGAGTCTCTCGTTTGCCTCTTGGGCTCTTATTTCAATGAGACCTCGCTCTTTCTCCTCGCTCAAGTTCAAGAGCTGCCTGACCAGCGCCTCCCTCCTCCCGGTGAAGCACTTGTGGAGGTTGTTGAGTTCATCCTCCTCCTTTGCAGGGAGGAGCCTCTCCTTTTCAAGTATGGTTTTAATCTCTTCATCGGTTCTATTTGCCTCATCCCTGAGCCTTCCTATCTCTGTAGAGATCTCGTTGAATCTCTTGACACAGCCCTCCAATCCATTGCTGAGCTTCCAGAGTTCCCTGCTATGTTTCTCCCTGGATCTTACGCTCTCATTGACCTTGCTAGGTAAGTCCCCTGCCTCCAGCACCTCGACCTTATTCTTTTCGATTGCCTCTCGCAGACGGTCAATCCTCTTTGATATCGACTTTTTTTGAGAAAGGATCTTCTCCTTTTCAGCCTCAAGCTCGTTAACCTTTGTTCTCAAATCAGCCGCCTTCCTTTCAAGCACTTCCCTCTCCTGCCTGAGTTCTTCTCTCCTTTTAGCAAAATTCATCTTGAGCTCCTTTGCAACGGCTCTCTCTTTGTAGGTCTCAATGCCCTCGATCTCAAGGTTCTTCAGCGAGATCTTCTTGTCAAAGTCCTCGAGAATGGACCTGTACTCTTCAGCGAGCTCGAGCTGAACCTTGTTGTGCCGGTCGTTGAGGGATGCGAGTTCCTTCTCCAACAACCCGATCACACCTCTGTTCGAGTCTAGAATATTCTTTATCCGGAGGGCTATCTTCTGGGCATCCTCCTTTGAGACTGCTGGGGGCAGGGCTATTCCGTTGCGCACACCCTCCACGGAGGAGGAATTTTCATTCCAGGTCCTGAGCCAAGGGCATAGGTCGGTGCCTAGAATGGGCAGTACGTACATCTTTGAGACGAGCCCCTCTTCAGACAAGCTGTCCTCGTAGAGGTACGTCTGGTTCATGCCGAGCCCATCGACAGGGATTATGTGCCCCTCGCACCTGACGAGGTAGAGTGGATAATAGATCCTGAATATAAAATCCGTCCGGCGCCCTTCTTCTCTAAACACTTTGAGGGCGCTTGTCCATCTTCTCCTTAGTGCACCAGATGCTTCTAGGATCGCGATCACATCGCTAAGGTCGGGAGTTAGAGCCCTTGTAATGCCGTCCTTGTCTTTTGCGTAGGCAAAGTTCAGCAGAAATATCGTCATCACCTCTAAACCGTACCCGTCCTATTTAATCCGATCTTTTTTATCCTTAACGGACAACCTCTCAAGGGTCTGGGGCATCCTACGCTTTTCTGATTTCTGTCGGGATCTTGCCCAAGCGGGCATCCGGCCGAACCTTCTCCAGTTTACTGCCGCTTCGCTAATGCTGGATCGTCTGTGGTGACGATAATTGACTGATATTCTATAATCCGCTCTTCAGCGAACTGCTTACTTGCGTTGACCTACTGGGACGCGTAATGCTTTTTAACAAGGCTTGATTATCGAGTAGCAGGTGCCACCTATGGCAAATTATCTGTGCGAAAAATGTGGTAAGGTTATCAAAAGCGAAGACCTGATCGGTCTTCCCGGCATAAGGTGTCCGTCGTGCAGCCACAGGATCCTCTACAAGTCCAGATCGCCCATAATAAGGGAGATTCGAGCCCGCTGAGGTATCTCATTTCCGCTTCATCATCGTGCAGATCTCGAATATCATTTTAGAAGCTAGCAGAGCCGTGATGCCCATATCGTACTTTGGTGCAACTTCCACTATGTCGAAGCCGACGACCCTTTCGTCTATCACCTCTTGGAGCATATCGAGGAGCAGGCTTGGGTGAATCCCCTCTGGCTCAGGGTTGCCGACCCCAGGGGCATAAGAGGGATCGATGACATCCATGTCGATCGTGATGTAGACCTTTTCCGAGCCCTTCAGCGCCTCCCTCAACCACGAGGAGGAAGATTTGGTTCCTTCCCTTAATAGGTCCCTCGAGGTCATGAACTTGATTCCGTTCTCCTTGACCCACCTCAATTCCTCCCCGAAGGTCGCCCTCACCCCGCAGAAGATTACTCTGTCCTTCCCTTCCTCCTCCATCACCCTCCTCATAACGCAGGCATGAGAGAGCCTGTTCGAGAGGTACTCGTCCCTGAGGTCAAAGTGCGCATCAAAAGATACGAAAGTGCACCCTTTGATCGCCTTGGCTGCCCCGAGCGTCATGAGATGCTCCCCTCCAACCATAATCGGGATCTTTCTCGTCGAGACGATGTCTTCGACAGTGTCCCCGACCCTCCTTATCGTCTCCCCTGCATCGCCGTGGACGACTGCTAGGTTTCCGAGGTCGTGAAGCCTGAGTTCCTCAAAATCAGTTCCGGTTCTCCATGACCACGTCTCTATGTTTGCCGAAGCCTCCCTGATCGCATCTGGACCGAAGCGCGATCCCGGTCTATAGCTGGAGGTACCGTCAAACGGGACCCCAAAAAGCGCAAAATCCGACTCTGCATAATCCCTTTTGAACCCTCCAAAATATGCTGGGCGGTCGTCAAGATAGAATGGAATATGCGGCATTTTTCCAGCGCCTCCATTGACATCTAGCTTCTATGCCTGAGGGCGTGGTATATATATTGAGCTGCTTTCCGTCATGCAGAGCTCAGAGAATCGTCTGAAAAGAGAATATACATATATTCCCTTAACCATCATTTTCTGGTTCAAGAGGGCTTTCCTATGGACAAGTATGATAAGGTGGTCGAGCTGTGCCGCCGGAGAGGCTTTTTCTGGCCCTCCTCCGAGATCTACGGCGGTGTGGCCGGTTTCTTGGACTTCGGGCCGATGGGCACAATGCTCAAGAGGAACATCGAGAGGCGCTGGCGGGAAACTTTCATACAAAGCCACCACGGGCTCGTCTACGAGATCGAGACGCCTGTGGTTATGCCGGCGCGAGTATTCGAGGCCTCTGGACATGTCGAGAACTTCACCGATGTAATCGTAGAGTGCCTCCAGTGCCACAAGCGCTTCAGGGCCGACCACCTGATATTAGAGCAGGCTGGGGAGATCCAGGGGATCGAGGGCATGTCCACGAAGGAGCTGGACGAGCTGATCTCTGAGAAGGGAGTTAGGTGCTCGGAGTGCCGCGGTCCTTTGGGCAAAGTGTCAAGATTTAACTTGCTCTTCAGGACCAACATCGGACCTTATTCTGAAAGTGTTGCCTACCTTAGGCCTGAGGCAGCACAGGGAATGTTCGTCAACTTCAAGAGCATCTTCAACGCCATGAGGGAACGCCTCCCGATGGGACTTGCACAGATAGGCAAGGTGGCTAGGAACGAGATCTCCCCTAGGCAGGGGCCGATCAGGCTCAGGGAGTTTACTATAATGGAGGTTGAGTTCTTCTTCGACCCGAAGGCTCCAGGTTGCACGTTGATAGATGAGGTGTCTGATGTCAGGCTTAGGCTTCTCACCGAGGATATGGTAAAAACCAAGACTGAAGAACCTATGGAAGTTCGAGTCGCTGAAGCACTGAAAGAGGGGTATATCAAGACTGAATGGCTCGCCTACTTCATGGCCCTCTCGACACGGTTCATATCCGAGCTAGGCGCCCCGACAGCATCACAGATGTTCGTTGCGAAGCTCCCGGACGAGCGGGCACATTACTCTGCTCAGACCTTCGACCAGCTGGTTAGACTCGATAGGTGGGGGTGGGTTGAAGTTTCGGGGCATGCCTACCGTACAGATTACGACCTCTCGCGCCACATCCAATATAGCGGCCAAGACCTCTCAGCGTTCAGGAAATTCCAAACCCCGCACCCAGTAAGAGTTACCGTCGCAAAGCCGAAGGTGGAGAGGATAAGCGCTGACTACGGTAAGGAAACCGGAAAAATCCTCTCAGCGATTAAGGGGATTGACCCTGGCGCACTCAAATCCAGGCTATCCTCTGGTCCAGTCGAGGTAGACGGACTCATCATCCGATCAGAATATGTGGAGTTTTTGGAGAAGGAGGAAACTCTAAGCGGGGAACGGTTCGTTCCGCATGTGGCTGAGCCATCTTTCGGAGCTGACAGACTAACCTACCTGGCGCTCGAATGCGCTTACACGGAGCGGGAAGACCGAGTGGTTCTGAAGCTCCCTCCCTCGATTGCCCCTGTCCAAGTTTCGGTTTTCCCGCTTGTCAACCGGGACGGCATCTGGGAGAAGGCCTTCTCAATACACGACTTAGTCAGGCGCGCCGGCATGATATCGGAATTCGACGACTCCGGTTCTATCGGCAGGCGGTATGCGAGGGCTGATGAGATCGGATGCCCATTTGCTGTGACTGTCGACTACCAGACAATGGCCGATGATACGGTGACCGTCAGAGACCGCGACTCGTGGGAGCAGACGAGGGTGCCTGTGAATGGACTTAAGGAGTTCCTCTGGAGCCGTCTTGCTCCGTTACGCTTTATAACATGAACCCCGTATCCTCTTTACTGGTGATGGCATGTCGAGGACTCCTGAAAAACGTCTAAGGCTGAGGCGAAAGGACGATAATGATAAGGGCGTGGGGAAGCTGAGCGCTGCTACCGCGAAATACCTACAGATTGATGATAAGTTCGAAGTAGTGGTGGCAGGGAAGAAAAAGATGGAGCTGAAGGCGATTCCGCTGCCTGACATCCCAGAGAACGAAGTCTGGGTTAACACAGAAGAGATGCGCGCACTCGGTCTTGCAGACAACTCAATAGCTACTATAAGGAAAGCCTAGCGGCAAGCGGATCACACATTTTTTGCATACTCTGCGGCATTAATCCCTGCTGCTGCACCCTGCCCAGTAGCCACTATTATCTGGTGGCTTCTCCCAGTGCAGTCTCCTGCTGCGAAGATGCCCTTGATATTCGTCTCCAGATTGTAATCCGTCACGATGTACCCGTCTTCATTAACATTTATCCCTGCCCTCTTGACCAGCTCTACCGTAGGGACCGAGCCTATGGCAATGAAGACTCCGTCCGCCTCTATTTTATCCAAGTAACCGTTTTTCTCAAAGACCAGTCCTTCTACCTTTTCCCCGCCTATCATCTCCCTAACTTTCGCTCCAGTGATTGGAGCGATGCCCAGATCCCTTATCCTCTTAAGGTATGCCTCCTCTGCCCTGATCTCTTTGTCTTCGGATATCCACACGATCTTGTCCGTCAAAGAGGCGAGATACAAGAGGTCGCTCGCTGCCTCATTGCCACTGCCAATAACTACAACCCTCTTGTTCTTGAAGAAGAAACCGTCGCATGTGGCGCAGTACGAAACGCCCTTGCCGAGAAGCCTCTCCTCCCCAGGGATGCTGAGCTTTCTCTGCCTCAATCCGGTCGCAATTATGAGAGATTTTGCTGAATAAATCCCGCCCTTAGTTACCACTTCCTTGACTTTCCCTTGGATTCTGAATTCTAAGGCAGCTTCCCCTTGCCTGATCACAGAGCCGAACTTCTCAGCTTGCTTCGCAAACCTTCCCATTAGCTCCATCCCGGATATCCCTTCTGGAAAGCCGGGGTAGTTGTCTACATTATGCGCGTATCCAGCCCTCCCCCCAACCATCGCCTCTTCCAAGACGATCGTTCTCAAGCCGCTTCTTGCAGCATAAATTGCAGCAGCCAGACCTGCAGGTCCAGCACCGACTATGAGCACATCACAATCCATTGAGACAATGCCCCCTAAGTTCTAAAACCGGAGCGGTTCCTAATTCTTACTATTGCTTTGGAGTATCTAAGATTAACTCGCAGTTCAGATAAGCCCCCACTACCTCCTCAATCTTCCACCAATTCCTTTCTAGTCTAAATGTAGGCAAACCGCTCGGTGCCTGTCTCCCCTAGATAGTCTATACGCATCCACGCGTCATTTTCCATACAAATCTGTGCTAGTAGTCAAAAGTAATCTGTCTTATTACAAAGTAGTATTTTAGGTGTTTTTTTAATGTGGCGTTTTTGTAACTAAAACTTTATTAAAGACTATGGCTTTTCTTAGCGCGACCTTTAGGGGAGATTGGATTTGACCTTCCAGAGAGAGGAGCTGAGCGACCTCGAAAATAGGGCATACAGGAGATCACTCGACCTACTCGCCGACCATGCCAGAAAAGTTCAGGACGCAATAAGAGAACTAGTATTTATGGTTGAAGAATTCGTAAATGGAAAAGATATCCAGAGGCATTATGAGAGGATCACAAAGCTCGAAGAAGAAGCAGACGAAATAAAGATAGAGCTCATCGACATGCTCACAAAATCGGCGCCAGGCTTCCTCTATAGAGAGGATTTTCTCAGGCTGATATTCAAGGTTGAGAAGATAATAGAGGTCGCCCATACCATCTCGAGGTTCGTACTGAAGCTCTCAGCCAACAAGATAAAGTTTGAACCATGTTTTGGGAAGGCGCTCGCAGAATTGGCGGCAGAATCGCTATCAGCTTACGAGAAGCTGAGGGACTGTATCATGGCCCTCGCAATGAATCCCATGAACGCCCTCAAGCTAGTGGGCGAAGTCCACACCGCTGAGAGCAACTTTGACCTCTCCCAACAGGACTTGGATCTGAGGATTATCACGGAGGTGCAAGACCCGAGTCTGGTCTTGATGTGCAGGGATCTGATCTCTAACCTCGAATACATGGTAGATGCCATGGAAGACGCCTCTGACGATGTCAGGGTCCTTGCGCTGCACCGTGTCCTGTAAACGATAGACAGACGATATCCTGAGTCATGGTCATAGTTCGCCATTTGGAAGACAATGGAAAGGCATACGCAAGGAACAAGGATATAAAGGCAGGGAGATGTGTCGAAGACAATTTCATAATTTCTTCTGACTCAAACACAAAGAGAGGCAGAGAATGAATTGAAGCTACTCTCCTAGCAGATGCAGGATCAAACACGCGATTAGTACACGCTATTAAGTTGGCTCTGGTTCGGGAATGCAAATTCTAAAGCCCGGTTAGGTTACTGGAGCTCCCTTAAAGCATCAGGAATCAATGATGGCTAACTATTGCTCTATCTGTCGGGAAGAAATCGCTCACGGATCCAACTTCTGCTGCTATTGCAGACCTCGTTATACAGCCTGAACCAAAGCGTTAGAACATATGTTGTGCTTCGAGGTAATGGTGATGGTGAATGGCTCTTCCTTGGGCGGACTAAATTTTCGTTTTTACCTATCCTTAATTTTGTTCTTTGTAGCGAGTGCTTCATACATATGACCTTGAGTTGGCTTTTTTCACAATTCTACGAAGGGATTATTCGATTTGCCGCAAAGTTTAGAGGAATTTGATATATGAAATCGAAGAACGCAAGTCAATTGGTGTTTGATAGAAGAAACTCCAGCAAACCTTCCTTCCGAACTCGCGGTGTTCAAGGACAGAGCAGCCAGAGCCAACACCGCCATCTTTGAGGTCCTCGATAAAGAAAGCTCCCCTACCATGAAGCAACTCCTCAAACAAGCCGATACCCAGGCTTAGATGAAACCTGCTACGCGAGCCTAACCAAACGCCTACACGCGCTGTAAGAAGCAGGCTACATCAAAGAAACCAAAACAACCCGAGAAGGCACAAAAACACAAACACGCCACGAGCTGAAACCTAAAGCCTACCTCGCCATGCAACTCAAAAAAACACCATGTAAGACATAATCGACAAAGCCACAGACACACAAGCAGCACAAATATTGCTCGCTTTGTTAAACGTTTTTTCTAATGAAAAAGATGGAACATAGTATTGGCACTTCACACGACCTTAAAAAATCAATCTAAAAGATTAGAGTAAACGCGAGAGCTTTTATGGTAAGATTATACATAGATCTTGAAATGTACAGTACAAAAAAGAAAATCCTTTGTAATATATATCTTTCCTACTGTAAATATTTGATTATTTAACTCACATGCAAAAATCGGATTTACCTTTTCTTTCTAAGATAAACAACAATACCTAAAACACAAATAGCAAGAAAGATAACTATAGCAATTATTAAGAATGTATTATTTAGCAAGAAACCAAAAATGCCTCCATATAACCCCTCGCTTTGTTTATCAGGCAGATAATCCTTCCAACTTTCAACCTCTGCTTGCACATCAAAAGAGGTTTTGCTGCCCAAGCCCTGGCTTGTCGCAGTAACCTTCTCTCCCTCACCTACAATTATGCTCGCGCCAGAAGTTTTGCTCCTAAATTCCACTGTTCCCTCAATAACTTTGATTGTTGATTGTCCGTTTTTCTCTTCAAGAACAAAAGTAGTTCCCTTAATTCCAGCAACAGCCTGACCCATCTCAATATCCATCTGTCCCTCAATTACCATTTTCTTCATATTCGACCATAATCGCCCGCCAAGCAGCTTAAGCATGTTATCAGAATCTGGAGTGGCCTTCCCAAGTATTACTGTCGTGTCCTCTTTCAGAACAAAAGTACTCATGTCTCCAAAAGAAAGTATAGCTGAACTCCTATCTGATGTTCTGATTTTTGTTCCATACGGCAATTTCATATCAAGCTTTGCAAAACTCCATTCATCCTCCCCCTGATAGACTGGGTTTCCATCACTATCATAACCTGAAGGCAAACAAATCTCAACCTGCCCAGCTAAATCAGAAAATTTAGCGCCTGAATCAGGAAAATCATCACCTGCCTGCTCACTGATTGTAACCCGATAGGGCAAATATATCTCTCCTAAAGCATAATCCATAACCGAATGCTTTACAGTGCCGCTCTGAGGATCGACAAAGACGTTTCCGCCGTCACCGAAGCATCGTAGGCTACCTTCCAGATTGTTTTTGGTAATTTTCTTATCTGAAATAGTTAATTCATAATGCACTTTTATTGCTGGGTCCTGCGTGCTACTTTGACCGAATATTGCTCCGGATAGAATACCTGTTTGCTGATTGTAATCTATTGTGATCATGAGGTATACTCTGTTGAAATCAAGGGTTTCTTCAGAAAAGTGGCCATTAATAGTAGATGGGGCGTTGGCGCTTCGTAGAAAACCTTTGCCTCCAACAACCTCCACTGTTTTTGCTGAAAGCCAAGTTATTGGATAGGGAAGGTTTTCACCAAACGTTATGTCAAAGGTGGCGGGCAAATTTTCTTCTGCTGCTTGAGTTACAATCAAAAGAGCTGATGAACTTAATAAGAAGACAATTAGCAAAGAGAGCGCAGTTTTAAACATACCGTAATTAGAAAGAAACTCTCCCATTTAAGAATTTGCATTTCAAAGGCTTTGTCTCTTCCTATTTTGCCCAGCTACCTAGTTTAGGTTTACGATAAATAGTCATTCTACTCACTATTCCTCAGAGCAGCGCCTATTCGGATTGCCTCACATAACTTAGGCATATTAGACGATAAAACAAAAGTTCTTCCAACCTTGACTAAAAATTCTTCACATAAAAGGACTGCGTTAGCTATGGCTTCTTTTGAGGGCTTACCAGTCTCCGTGCGCTATAAGAATCATCAGATAAAAAGGCATCGAGTTCCCAAGAAGCATATACATCTCTTTAGGCTTAAGCAACAAGCCAAGCAATAGAATCAGGAAGATCGACGCGCTCAAAGAAATAATCCGTGCATGGGGACTGAACTCAGAAATCCTAACACGCCAAGCCTTCACGTAGCCGCACTTAACGGTAATGGACCGCAGCCAGCTTTAGCAGAGTCAGCTGCATCAGCTTAGCCAAGCTTTGAAACAGCAGTTGCTTAAGGAAATCCACGAATCCAAAAACGAAAAAGTATGAATTCAAGCTTAAGCGTTGGTAGCCCGGGAGAGATTCGAACTCTCGTCGGCGGGTCCAGAGCCCGCTATGCTTGGCCGCTACACCACCGGGCTGAATATTCCAGACTGGTTGGATAATTTATTTTTATCGGAGACTGCACGCTTGGCAGACGGGCGACAAAAGTTAGATTCTCCACCTAAGCAAAAGGTTTAATTACTGGGTTTTGCTCTGTTTAATAAGCAAATCGAAATGTATATATATTAGCAGTAACTAACTCTTCAACCCTCAAGATCTGTTTAACATAAAAGGGTGGAATTGTTGTCGCAGCTAGAGACGAAGGACGGCAAACCCTCGAGCAGGCTGAATACTTCGGACGCCGACGCAGAAAACGGGTCTGCTTCAATGAAGTGTCCCGGCTGCGGGGGTTCGAATTTCGTAAGGAGCTTCGAGAGGGGGGAGGTTACCTGCACGAACTGCGGTCTCGTTGTGACCGAGAAGATCATCGACCGGGGTCCTGAATGGCGGGCGTTCACCTCCGAAGAACGTGACAAGAGAAGCAGGGTCGGATCTCCTCTTTCTCCCACGGTTCACGACCGGGGTCTCTCAACAATAATTGACTGGCGTGATAAGGACGCGATGGGGAGGAAGCTGGAGCCTAAGAAGCGGATAGAGATTCTGAGGTGGCGGAAGTGGCAGATAAGGACCCGGGTTCACAGCTCTATGGACAGGAACCTCGCCCAGGCGATGAGCGAACTCGACAGAATAAGCTCGCAGATAGGTCTCCCTAAGAGCGTCAAGGAGGAGTCCGCCGTAATATACCGGAGGGCTGTCGAGAAGGGTTTGGTTCGGGGGAGATCCATCGAGTCAGTAATGGCTGCTGCGATCTACGCAGCCTGCCGCACTCAGAAGGTCCCAAGAACGCTGGACGAGATAGCGAGGTACACAAAGGCAGGGAGGAAAGATGTTGCCAGGTGCTACCGGCTACTCCTTAGGGAAGTGGATGTCAACATCCCGATAGCCGATCCGATTGACTTCATCACTAGGATAGGCGGGGCCCTGGACTTGAGCGGCACGACCCAGCATAAGGCAGCAGAGATAATCCGTGAAGCAAAGAAGATGGGGATCACTGCAGGAAAGGACCCTGCCGGTCTGGCGGCAGCTGCTATATACGTGGCATCACTGCTGGAGAACGAACGGAGGACCCAGAAAGAGATCGCGCAGGCTGCCCAGGTTACTGAGGTCACCGTCAGAAACAGGTACAAGGAGTTGATGAAGGAGCTGAACATCGAGGTCCCCCTCCAATGAGCTACTCCCCCTCCCTTTCTTCCTCATAACCGCTTACTTCTTCCATGTAGTTTTTATCTCCTTCCTTTTCGGTCGGAGCCTCGCTTTCTCCTTTCCCCCCAAGGGTCTGTCTAAACTCCTTCACATCCTTCAGATCCAGCTCGGGGAATATCGTGCTCTGGTAACCGCACTTATTGCATACATACGAGGGCTGGGTGATGTAGCCCGTCATCGTCAGTGGAGAGATGTCTATGCTCCCGCATTCAGGGCAGACTTTCGCTGTGCGCCCTCTCTTCAGGGAGGAGATGGTGTTTCTAAAGTCTTCGATGGGACCCATTTCATCACTCTACATCTATGTTGTTGCTCGGGAAGCCGCTCTCGACGAGGATCTCCGCGGCCCTCTCCCTGTGGTCTCCCTGGAGCTCGATCCTCCCGTCTTTGTCTGTCCCTCCACATGCCAGCTTGCTCTTGAGCCTACCCGAGAGCTCCTTAAGGTTGATGCTCTTTTCATCGATGCCTTCTATGATGGTGACGTCTCTCCCCCACTTCCTCTTTTCCAAAAAGACTCTTATCCTCTGTTGCTCTTTGACTATTGCTTCACAAACACACAGATCCTTTGGAAGTCCACACTTAGAACATATCTCGCTCAAGTTTGTGTTTCACCTGAATGTCAGTGATTTTATCTGCTATCGCCATATTTATAAAACGATCGGATTATCCAACGTTATCTACCCTTCAGCGGGGAAAAGGAATATCGTTCGAGAGGAAGGAGATCCATGCAGTATGCTGTGTTTTTGTGCAGGAAATGTGGCTATTTGTGCGCCACCAAGGAAGGCTCTAAGACTTTCAGATGTGTAAAGTGCGGTTCAAGGAGCGAGACCTCCAGAAGCGTTCTCGTCGCCAGCGGCATCAGCTCGAGCGATGTCCCTCGGTTAATGGCGAAGCTGAAGGAGGATCAGGCTCGGCGGACTCTTGGCACAGGAAGAGATTAATCGCCCATTAGTCCAGTCTCTAATATGGATCGAAGGATCATTTGGGGCGTTATAATAGTCGCAGTGCTGATAATCGGGGCAGTCGCCGGGGTGTTCTTGTTCTATAAGCCGCCCTCCATGAATATGAAGATAGGGTACCTTCCGGCAGCGAGCTATGGCCTCATCTGGGTCGCATACGAAGGAGGATTCTTTGAGCATGAGGGGCTGAACGTTACCCTTATTGAATACGGGAGTGTCGCCGACCTAGTCGCGGCACTTTCGAGGGGAGATATAGACGGTGCGCCGGTGACCTCTGTGGCGATAGCTGGCTTCATCAGGAATTTGGATGCCGTCGTCGTGGCCGGCAACTCTTTGGATGGAACCGCCCTAGTCTCAACAAAGGGCTCCAGCATAGGCTCCCTTTCCGACCTCAGCGGGAAGAGGGTTGCAACAGTCCTGTACGTGCCGGGCGACTTCATATTCAAAAAACTGCTCGGCGAGTTGGGCATCGCTGTCAACTTCTCGTCATACATGTCTCCAGCCGATGCGCTCTTGGCGCTCGAAGGCGGTCAGGTCGATGCTGCTTTCCTATGGGAGCCTTACTCCTCGCTTGCCGCGTATCGGAACCTGGAGATCGTGTTGTGGGACAAAGAAGTATACCCAGTGGATTACCCGTGTTGCCTCCAGGTATTCCGGTCATCGTTCGCCTCCTCGGATCCGGATGCCGTCACGAAGTTCGTCAAGGCACTCATAAAGGCAGAGGTCTTCGCCTATAATAAACCAGACGAGTCTCTTCCAATGGTAAAGAAATATCTCCCTGCTCTTTCGTACCCAATAATCTACGACAGCATCATCGGTCTGGAGCCGCGCATAAATCAGTCTAGGAACCCTCTTAGCGGGTACTTCAATGTAACTGAACTCCAGCAATTCTTCCAGCTCCTGATACCATCGATCCTGTCCTTGAACGATTACAACCAACTCGTGACGAAGCTTGATACCCGATACTACAACGCTGCCCTCTCAGAACTGAAAAGGGAGGGTTTTAATCTGCCATCCATATACACAAAGAAAGTAGGGTGAGACGCCTTGCTATCAACAACGATCTACTACTTTGTAAACGACCTCTTCCGTTTGCGGGGACAGCGCATCACTGTCAAAGACATGGAGGAGATAGAACAGAAATACGGCGCGAAGATCTCACTGCATCCAGATAAGGTGGGGGCGCCTGGCCCTATGTCTAGGATCCTGCTTAAGGCATATGCAATTGACATTATGCGGATAACAATCGAAGCCGAGAGCGAGGAGCAGATACGCGCGTCGCTATCAGCGATTAAGAATCTATACGGACCATACGAAACTTTCCTCGGAAAGGAGAGTTCTATCGCCAGGAAGTACAAGGGCGCTTAGCTCTCCGTGATCACATGTTTTCGTTAATACGAAAAACTTATATACTTTTTTGGAACACCGAAAACTGTGAAGTCAGATGATTCAACGCGAGCACAAGAACCCTGATGATTACCTTGAACTGGTTTACGTGCTTTCCGAGGAGTCCTCGAAAGGTCTTGTCAGGGTGAAGGAGATCTCTTCAGTATTGAAGGTTTCTCCGTCAACGGTAACAGAGATGATGCAGCGCCTTTCTGAGAAGGGTCTTGTGATAAGAGTTGACTATGAGGGAGTTAGGCTGACCGAGATGGGGAGATCCTCTGCAAGGGCAGTGCTGAGCAGGCACCGCATATTGGAGTGCTTCTTCTACCAGTTCCTCGACATGAAGCCCGAAGAGGTGGCTGAGGAGATCTGTGGCATCGAGCACCATATAAGCGACCGCGTACTTTTGCGGCTTTACGAGAAGCTGGGAAGACCGAAGGTCTGCCCTCATGGGAAGCCCATACCCATCAACCTTGAGGTATGTTTTGACTGACTGCTAGAATGAGCGTCCCTTACCTTCCCTTCTGATTGAGCAAGGAGATCCGTGGTGGGACGGGTTCGCTCAGGATAAGTTCAGAACCTTCAGGGTGAAAAACGTGTCCGGAACAAATCCAAAGAATGGGACGAAGATTGTGGACGAATACTACCGGCTCTCAAAACGGAGCAAGTACCCAGTCGAAGAGCTGGTGCCCCTCTCTAGCCTGAAGCAGGGTCAGAAGGGAAAGCTGGTCTTCGCACTGGGCGAACCAGGGACGATTAGGAGGCTTTGCGATTTGGGGCTTATCCCGGAGACAGAGGTACGCGTACTGAAAAAAGGTTCGGCAGGAGGTCCAGTCATGCTCGAGGTCAGATCCTCCGAGATCGTGATTGGAAGCGAGATAGCCTCAAAAGTGCTGGTAAAGCCCCTCTAGCGAGAGGTGCCTGAATATGGCCCAACACCGCCGGTGCGAGAAGGAGATGCTAGTGATAGCGCTCGTAGGGAACCCCAACGTGGGTAAGAGCACGCTCTTCAACCAACTGACTGGTCTTAACCAATCTGTTGGGAACTGGCCAGGAAAAACTGTTGAGATAGCTGAGGGGAAGCTGGTATTCAAGGGGCTCCAAATAAAAATAGTAGACCTCCCGGGCATCTACTCCCTCTCTTCATATTCCGACGAAGAGGTAGTCACCAGGGACTATCTTCTTTCCGGGTCGTCCCATGTTGTGGTAAATGTAATAGACGCCTCTGCATTGGAACGCAACCTATACCTTACGCTCCAGCTACTGGAGCTGAGGATCCCTCTGATAGTTGCGCTCAACTTCATGGACGATGCAAAGAAGAAGGGGGTAGAGATCCAAGCCTTGGCTCTCTCGAAGGAACTTGGAGTCCCTGTAGTCCAAATAAACGCTTTCTCTGGCGCTGGGCTTGCAGAGCTCGTCGAAGTTGCCACCGCTCAAGCCAGGGCCCCACCGCCTAAGAGGGTAAGGTACGGAGGGGGCGTAGAAGTGCATCTCTCACGCCTCTCTGATGCCTTCAGAAACGGCGGGTTTGTGCTCCCTCCAAACCTCAACCCTGAGTGGGTAGCTATCAAACTGATCGAAGGAGATCAAGTCCTTATTGAAAGGTACCCTGTGCCTGCTTCTCTTCGTTCCGTTGCATGTGAGGTTTGTCGTTCCATTGAGTCTATCCATGGCGAACCGAGCGGGGTAGTTATGGCGTCAGAGAGGTATGCTGCGATCCACAGGATCGTTTCTTCCTCATCCAAGTTCTATCCCACACCCGTTAGGACTACTTATGAGAAGGTCGAGTCCGCATTGACCCATCCAGTTTTGGGGTACCTTGTGCTCCTTCTCGTTCTCGCAGCCTCGTTCTATTCGATATTCGCAATAGGTGGCTTTCTCTCCACATACGTTGAGAGCCTTTTTCTCAATCTGATCCTGTGGGCAGATGGGGTGCTTTCCGCCTCTGTAACCGATCCGTTTATCTCCGACCTGCTACTCAATGGCATCCTTTTCGGGATGGCTGCAGCTATTTCGATAATCGTCTCCTACATCTCCGCTTTCTATCTCGTGATGTCGATCCTCGAGGACACAGGCTACCTCCCTAGGGCTGCCTTTCTGCTTGATTCCATAATGCATAAGGTCGGTCTCCACGGAAAGGCTTTCATCCCTCTGCTTTTGGGTTTCGGGTGCAGTGTGCCTGCCTGCATCTCCTGCAGAATAATGGAGACCAAAAAAGAGAGGTTCATCCTAGGGGCACTCGTGGTGCTCGTACCGTGTTCTGCGAGAAGCGTCATCATATTTGGGATGGTGGCTGAGTACCTAGGCCCTCTTTTCGCTGTCGGGATCTATGCTTTAGACATCCTGGTCGTGCTTGCTCTGGGTCGTTTTTTGTTCAAAGTCATGCCTGGGGAGTCGGTCGGACTGATAATGGAGATGCCCCGCCTCCGGCTCTTCAAGCCTCTCTTCGTCGTCAAAAGGACTTGGATAAGAACGAGGGAGTTTCTGTTTATCGGTTTCCCACTGATCGTGGTCGGTTCAGTCGTCGTAGAGTCCATGCGGCTGCTAGGACTCTTGGATCCTTTCATAGACGCGATCTCACCGTTCACCTCTGGTCTACTTGGTCTCCCAGCCGTCGCCGGGGTCGCTCTAATATTTGGCATCCTGAGGAAAGAGATGGCACTCGTAATGTTGGCGACCTACGCCAACTCATTCGACTTTGCCTCATTCATGAGCCCAATCCAGATGGTAGTATTCACTACATTCATGGTGTTCTATGTGCCATGCGTGGCGACAATCGCAGCCTTGGTGAAGGAGTATGGACTGAAAGGTACTGTCTTCATGGTTGTAATCAGCATACTCACGGCTACTGCCATAGCCACGACAGTTAGGCTGATTCTCTGCCTCTTTCTCTGAATCCTTTTCTTATCCTCTCGAGCGTCCGCGAGAGGTGCTCGGGCATCACCTTTACAGAAGATAAGACAGGCATGAAGTTAGTGTCCCCTGACCACCTGGGCACTATGTGGAGATGAATGTGGTCGAATCCCGCTCCTGCAGCCTTGCCTATATTGAATCCAATATTGAATCCGTCTGGACGCATCTGTTCTCTGAGCACAGCCACGGCGTCCTTAAGCAGCCCCGTCAGGTCGTCCCACTCTTCCTTCTCGAATCCTTCGATAGAAGTTATGTGCCTGTATGGTGCAATCATTATGTGCCCCGTGTTGTATGGGAACTTATTAAGCATACCGAATACCTTTGACCTCCTCTCGAAGATCAGGTTCTTCTCATCCTCTTGCTCGGACGCACTGAGGCAGAATATGCATCCCTCTTTATTTCCCTCGCCTCCTGTAACAAACTCCACCCGCCAAGGCGCCCAGAGTATCTTCTCCATACTCCGGAGTCTTTCCTGAAGCCTTTTAACTTTTTCTCGGCGAAGGTTATCTGGAGCAAGCCATAACATTATGAAGTGTCGTTGTCATCGTTAGGTTCGCAGTTTAAGAGCATGCTTGACTGCTTGCCGTCCTTCGCCTCGGATCCATTCATCCCAGAATTAATCTGCCGAGAAGCGCGCTCAACTCGAAATTCGAGTTACAGAATGCTGTTTCTACTGCCTTCCCTGCGTCTTCAATTGACCTGAATGTTTTGCCTCCCAGTGTTAACACGCTCCTGAGGAGGGTATTCTTCTCCTTCCCTGCAAACCTTCCCTTCTTTATGGTGTTGCCATCCAAGAAACCGCCGAGCTCAAGAAACCTTCTGCACACCTCATTACTGCAAGTCATCAGATAGGAGGTGCCCTTGTATCTTTTGTCCGCATAGCTCTTGAAATTTAGGGATAGCGACTCTGTCAAGATCTGATACTCCTCGCAAAGTCGTGCTGGTATGGAGGCGCCCAGACCCAGCTTTGGGTAAACCACAAAGCCGTGGGGACCATGCCTGAACGACAAATTGATCCAACCCGAAACAGACATTATGACCCTGATCGATTCCTCCCTCACGCTTCTGTCTCCCTCGGTGATGTAAGCGATCGTAGGGGCTCCCCCCTTCCTCTGATTTGTTTCTGGGGACAGCTCCTTGATCTCGACCACTGCGTCCTTGCAATAGAGTTGAGTGACGTACGTGTTCCTGTCGGAGATGTGCAATGTAGATGGCGAAGCCTGATACAGCTCGTAGGCGAGCCCCGAGAAGACCTTGTGGAGCGTATAGTCTTTCCCATAGAATCTTATACAGTACTTTCCGCCCCTGTCATAGACCGAACCCCCAGAGACGACCATCCCCAGGAAAAGCCTCTTTAGATCTGCTCGAGTAAACTTCCTTGAAACTCTTCTGACATAGTCGTTGTCATAGTTAAGCAGGATCCCTGAAGCAGAAGCACCGAGTATCTGTCCCAGCATCTCCATATAAGGGGTCGGTGGCATTGCTGTCTCTCGACCACACTCCACTACTACGGCTCCTTCTACAGAAATCGTCATCGCGATCGTTTCCAAACAGGCGAAGATGAGTAGCACAATCCCTATCAGCCTAAGCGCTTTCGACCATTCTGCCGCCAAATTCACTACCGATTATTCTGTGGTGAAATCTATCTTAATTCCCTTGCTGTTGTAAGCGGCAACACTCTTACTGTCATAAGGGTAGGCTGCTATAAGCATCAACCTCCCGAAGAAGTTGTTCAAATCTTCGTTCGAAGGACTTGCATCCCCTGAGGGGTGTGAGTGGGCGACCCCGATAATACTCAGGTCGAAAGGTATCATGAACGTCGAAAATGATGAAAACCCATCCCCATATGTAGAAAATGGAGGTATCAAGAACTCCTTGATCTCAGCGCAGCCACCCTTGATTCTACCACGAATGAGCATAATGTTCTCCCTCGGGAAGACCTCCCTGCACATCTCGAGGAATGTCTCAAGGATCTCTTTTTTCACCCTCGCTCTCAGCAACAACTTCCGAGCCCACCTGTGCCTCTCTGATCTTCCTTGCGCCCTCCAAGTTCTTTTCGAACATTCCTAATATAGCATATGTTGCAGTTGAGATAATCAGCGTCCACAGGTTTGTCGGGAGTCCCATTGGGCTAAGTTTTAGGTAGTAGAGCGTCACTGCGGTTGCGAAACCTACTATTAGAGCCATGGAGGCCGAGACTTTCCCTCCCCTTTCCCATACAAAACATCCGAGGACGACTGGAGCTATTGGCAACAGCAGAGAGGATGACAAGACAGCAAGGTCGACGATAAGTCCCGGTCTGGAGAGTGAAAACAGGGCACAAGCCGCCGCTAGGGCAACCATCACTGCCCTTCCCACTGCCACCTGCGCCTTCTGGCTCATCTTTGGCATCCGTGGTATGAATAGATCCCTTATGGACATCGAGCTCAATGTGAGTATGATGCTGTCTATCGTTGAGATCGAAGCGGCGATGATTGCCACCAGCCCTATGACACTCAGCCACAGCGGTACCATCTTTAGCAGAGTGGGCGTCACCGAGTCCCTGTATGTGATCAAGGGGAAGCCCCCCGCCTCGGTCGCGCCCCTGATCATGATCCCGAGGGCGCAAACCAGGACTGTGAAGAAGAGCCCATAGAACCCAAACCAGATGATCATCCCTTTCTGGGCTTTTTTGCTCTTTGGCGCGAAAAGTCTCTGGACGACCTGTGGGTTCGTAATCGCAAAGAAGAACCATGGTATGGTCATGTTCAGGAAGTTCTGTGGTGTCCAGTAACTGTTGGGAACGCGGCTGATCTCTCCTGAGAGGAATGTAAATGAAGGCATCTTTGTTGCCCAGTCAACTACCCACGCGAGGACGACCACTCCTGCTGAAATCATGAGTATTCCTTGATAGACATCCGTCCACCCTACGCTCCATACTCCTGCTATAATCGACCAGATGAGCGCCAGTGAGACCGCTATGAGGACAGCCAATACGAAGGGGACCGCCCCCCCCGATGCCCCCTCGGCTGCGGATGCTATGCCAATTATTTGCGAAGAGGAGTAGGGGATAAGCGCCACGAGTGATATCATGGTTGCGATAGCGCCGACGGCAGGGCTTCCGTACCTGTCGGTTAGGACCTCAGCCGGAGATATATACCCGTGTTTCATGTGGAGCGAGTAGTACTTGGGTGCCAAGTAGTATAGTAGGAAGAGCGTGCCTACGAAGTAGACCAGTTCGAATCCAAGCGTTCCGACACCCCACTGGTAGCTCAGACCCACGAGACCGATAAACATGAACGCACTATACGTCGTTGCAGCATACGAGAGGGCTACGACCAGAGTCCCAAACCTGCCCCCCGCGGTGTAAAAGTCCCTCACGTCCCTTTGAAGGTGCCTCTTTGCAAACCAGGCTATTGCGGTTCCCATGGCAATATAAACCACAATGGCTAAGTACGTTGAGAGGGCTTCCATCACTTACTGCCTCCTCAATGCGAACCATACAAAAGCCAAATACGCTCCAGAGAGACAAACCCAGAATAGTGCTGTGTAAGGTCCCTCAACTGTACTAAGGATTGTAAAAGGCACAATGAA